>JALWOO010000570.1 GCA_027083485.1 Amylibacter sp.
GGCGATCAGGGCCGGTGCCAGAAATGCGGTGGCACGACCGGACAGGGCATAAAGACCAAAGGCCTCTGTCACGCGATCGGGTTCCGCCTGATGCACCAGCAAGGTACGGGAGGCCGCTTGTAACACGCCACCTGCCGCGCCGATCACGGCCCCGCAGAACATGAACAGCGTGTCAGGGAAGGTGGAACTGTCAGACAGCACCGCCCCAAAGAAACTTTCGCGGGAAGTGCCGATGATCAGGGTGCAGACAACGATCAAGGCCAGCACGCAAGCGGTGATAACCTTCTTTGGCCCATATTTTTTGTCGGCAAAACCGCCGAGCCAGGAAAAAATTGCTCCGGAAATGATCGCGACAATGCCAAAAATACCGATTTGAGTGGTTTGCCAGCCCAACACACCCGCCGCGTAAATGCCGCCAAAGGTATACAGCCCGTTCAAGGCGTCCCGATAAAACATGGACGAACCCAGATAGGCAAACAGGCTGGTGTTGTTTGGCAATCCGGCAAGGGTGGTTTTCAGTTCTCCCAAACCTTGTGCAACGGCGGTTCCTAAGGAATGGTTGCGTTTCACATCCGGTACAAACAGGAAGAAAGGCACAACTGCCAAAGCGTACCAGATGGATGTTAAAATCCCCACCGAACGAGTGCCTTCATACCGGGACGCATCCAGCCCCAAAATTGGCGGTATTTGCAACAAGGTAAGGCCATCGCCGTTTTCGGTCAGCAACAAGAGCGCAATCAACAGCGAAACAAAGCCGCCCACATAGCCAAAAGCCCAGCCGGAGCCGGAAATCCGCCCCAGCTCCTTTTTCGGCCCAAGCAGAGGCAGGATGGCATTTACAAGCACCTGCGCCAATTCAACCGAGGCAAAACCGACACCGAAGATGATCAAAATCAGGGTGACATCATTCATGCCGGGCACCGCCAGCCAAAGCGCAGCGGAGCAGACTATATAGAACACGGAGAACAGGGCCACCCATGGTTTGCGTGGGCCTGCGCTATCGGCAATTGCCCCCATGACGGGCGCGATCACGGCCAGAAAAACACCGACAACGGCCATCATCCGTCCCCAGAGGATTTGCCCCTGCACCGGATCACCGACAACCGTTGAAACAAAATACGGCCCGAAAATAAAGGTCACCAGCAGGGTATGATAAGGCTGCGCGGCCCAGTCAAAGAAGTACCAGCCCCATATGGCTTTGCGATTGATTTTGGTGGTCATTGGGCTGCCCCTGCGTTTTTGTTATTTGGGGTGATTGAACTATGAACAGGCGGAACACGCAAGGGTTTTTGGTTGCCTGCCCGTATCCGTCCGGTATCGGGGCTAGTTTTCCGATGCTTCGGAGGTGTCGAACACAGGGGGCCATTCGCGACTGTCTTCGGATTTCGCCCAGAGCATCACCCATTCGGGCATTTGCGGATCCCATTCCGGTATTCCCATCGCATCGGCCACGCGCTGCGTGTCTACGATGCCGTTTTTGTCGGTCACAGCAACCCGATAGACGACCGAAGAAAGCGCACGTCCCTTACGCCACATGGTTTGGTGAAGGTACAGAAAACGGGCATCCCTCCCCAAGGCACCCGAGCGCATTTCAAAGCGCTGGAACAAGGTCACACGATGGCGCCATCGCACCGTGGCACCGGCCATGGACATGCCCCAGCCCTGTTGCCGGATCAGCTTTAGAAAACCGGACCGTCGCGCCATGGGCAGGCGACCCAGATCATAGAGTGACAGGGAGCGCCCGTTGTTCAGCTCAAAAAACATGTCCAGATCCCACGGCCAGCAAATATGGTGGGAAACATGCACATCGCCCATGTCCATACCCGGAGCGTTGTTGAATTTTATCAGCTCTTTGGCCAGTCTGACGAATGGAAACATGCGGAATCCTCCTGTTGTTTGCAGTTTGTTCAGCTTTGATGTTTATGCAAGCTTTCCGTGGCGGCATGTTTTTGCAAAGACGGCTTGTCAATTAACGGGGGGCGTCCTAGGTGTATGGGACGCTATAATACAGGAATGAATGATGCAGACGCTTGGTGAAATTCTCTATGCCGTTCTCAATGTTGCCCGCTGGATTTTGATTATCCATATCGCCATGGGCTGGCTGATCAATTTTCAGGTGCTGAATATGCAGCAACCGATGGTGCGTCAGATCTACTATAGCCTGAGCAATCTGCTGGAGCCGATTTATCGCCCCATTCGCAATATTCTGCCCACGGCAGGGGGTATGGATTTCTCGCCTATTGTGGTGTTTTTGATAATTTTTGCATTGCAGCGTTTTATTGTGAACAACATGATCTACGGCGGTTTCTGATTTGCGGATCGCCATGTGGTCAGGGCCGCGCAACCTGTCGACGGCGATGATGTATGCCTTTGGCGCGCGACGTGATTGCGCGGTTTGGGATGAACCACTTTATGCGCATTATCTGGTGCGCACCGGTTTGGCGCATCCGATGGCAGATAAAATCATTGCCGCCGGCGAAACCGATCTGGAGCGTGTAAAGGCCCGTTGCCTTGGCCCGATACCGGATGATCGCGGGCTGTTTTATCAAAAACACATGACACATCACTTGCAGGCCGGTGCAGATCACAGCTGGATCGCCGGCATGACGAATGTCTTTCTGATCCGCCATCCGGCGCGAGTGATTGCCAGTTACCAGAAAAAGCACATCCTGCCGGAACAGGCAGATATCGGTTTTGCCCAGCAAGCAGAGCTGTTTGACCAGTTGTGCCAAATCAATGGACAGGCCCCGCTGGTAATTGACAGTGCCGATATTCGCGATAATCCAGAAAAAATGCTGACGGCGCTTTGTTCCAGGATCGGCATTGCGTTTGATCCGGCAATGCTGGCCTGGTCTGCGGGCGGGCATCCGTCGGACGGGGTTTGGGCAGAACACTGGTATGGCGCGGTATGGCGCAGCACCGGGTTTGCCGGTGCCGAAGGGCCGCTGCCCGACCTGCCCGTCAAGGCACAACCGGTGCTGGCCCAATCGTTAAAGTATTATGAACAAATGGCCCGATACAAGCTGACCGCTTAACGCGCGGTCAGGACGATTTCGATCCGGCGGTTGGCGGCAATGTCTGTAGTGCTGATCGGCTGATATTCTCCGAAACCATTGGCGGATAAATGCCGCGCCGGAATGTTGCTCTTGCGGATCAGGCGTTTCACCACAGAGAGCGCACGCGCCTGGCTCAGCTCCCAGTTGTCCTTGAAACTGCCGTTGCCGGAAAGCGGCGTTGCATCCGTGTGGCCATCCACACGCAGCATCCATGCCATGTTTTCCGGAACGCTCTTGGTGGTTTCCTCGATAATAGAGGTAATCTTGGCGATGGTGGCTTTGCCGCCTTTGCCCAAACGCGCAGACCCCGGTTCAAACAGCGATTCCGAAGAAAGGATAAACCGGTCATAGACGGGTTCATCTGTTTTTGCGCCGCCAATAGCCGTCCGCAGCCGGTCTACCATCTGGGCGTTCAACGTGGCCAGAGTTGCGGCATCCTTGATGGATTTAACCCGCTGGATGCTGCGCAATTTTCCATCCACCTGTTCAAAAACAGATTGGATGGCGGCGACCTTGGCATCATGTTGAACCATCATTTCCTGACCGGCAGAAAAACGCGCCAGCATTTCCTGAAGGGTTTCTGCCTCGGTATCAAGCAGGTCTTTCTTTTCTTCCAGACGCCGTTCGGCAGAGGCAAGCGCTACTGTCGTGACTTCTGTTTTGTCCTGCGCTTTAGCTTTTTGTGACTGATGTTTTTTAAAGGCTTTGTCAGCAGCGGCAAATGCCAGATAAGCGTTGTCCTCTGCTTTTTTGGCAGCTTTCGCATTGGCTTGCCGGTCGTTTAATATTTTGGTGGCCTTTTCCAATTGCAGCTCTGTAATCGCCAGCGCCTTGCTTGCAACCAATGCCGAACGGCTTGCGGAATCGGCTTGTTGGGTTGCTTCTTTGAAAAAGCCGTTATCAAGATCAGCAAACTCTGCGGCGCTCGCATCGGTTTCGTCTCCGTATTCGGCCATAACCAACCGGGCGGATTTGGCTGCAGTAGCAACAATATCCGCAGCAGAAGCGGCAGCTTTGGCTGCGGAGGATGCTTTTTTCAGTTCACGCACGGTAGATGCAATGCGTTGTTGGCCGATTTTTGCGGCTTGCAAGCGTTTTTGTGCGTCTTCGGCCTCGTTAACAGCGGCATTCAGGTTGTCTTTGGCGGTTTGTAAATCACGGGCCAGCTTTTCCCCAAGCAGATCATCCAGATTGTCCCGCGCGGCAGATGCCACCTTAAGAGCAGCAGCGACGGCATCGCTGGCTTTATCAACGGCGGCCTGAGCTTTTTTGACTTTGTCTTTCTGGGTTTCGATGCGTCGCAGGTCGATGGCATTCATGGCGGCTTGTTCCCGTCGCGCAGCCAACGCATTGTTCAGTTGGGATTTGGTTTTATGCCATTCGGCAACAAGCTGTTGATATCCGGTACTTTCTGAAGGTTTTTGTGGGGATGCCACCGCGATTTTTTTGGGGGCGCTTGTCGAGGCTTTCTGACTAAATCCACCAATCAAACCGATCAGGCCAATAACTGCGAGTAAAACCACGGCCCCACCAATTCCGGCGCGGATCAAGCCCGAAGAAACGCTTGACCGCGTCGTTTCAGGGTTTTCTTCTGGCTCCGAAAAG
>JALWOO010000571.1 GCA_027083485.1 Amylibacter sp.
GGTCCAGAGTCAGGTCGATAATCTTGGGGTGCAGGGTCATCAAGCGTTCAAGGATGACATCACTTGACGCCGCACTCACTTTGCATCGCTTTCAAATGTGGCGTCTTCCTGTGCTGGAGTCGGAGCAGGAAGATCCCCTTTAATGGCAGGGGGCTGCTTCATCAGCATCCGCGTAATGGTGATCAGCTCTTCACGCATGTTTTTGCGATGCACAACCCGATCCAGCATACCATGTTCCAGCAGGTATTCGGCGCGCTGGAAACCCTCTGGCAGTTTTTCGCCAAGGGTTTGTTCAATCACCCGCTGACCGGCAAAACCGATCAGGGCGTTGGGTTCGGCAATATGCACATCGCCCAGCATGGCATAGCTGGCCGTAACACCGCCCGTTGTCGGATGGGTCAGCACAACGATATAGGGCAGGCCGGCCTCTTTCAGCATCTGCACGGCAACGGTGGTGCGGGGCATTTGCATCAGGGACAGGATGCCCTCTTGCATGCGCGCGCCACCGGCGGCGGAAAACAGGATCATCGGGCATTTCTTTTTGATCGCGCGTTTGGCGGCGGCAATGATGGCATTACCCACATACATGCCCATGGACCCGCCCATAAAGCCGAAATCCTGTCCGGCCAGAACCACAGGTGCGCGGCCCATTTCGCCTTCGGCCACCAACATGGCCTCGTTTTCCTGAGTCTTTTTGATCGCCGCCTTCATCCGGTCCGGATATTTCTTCTGGTCTTTAAAGCTCAGCGGATCCGCAACAGCGGCAGGGACCTCTACTTCGGTGAACAGGCCCCCGTCAAACATATCGGCAAACCGTTCGCGTGGGGCAATGCGCAGGTGGTGGTCGCAGTTCTGGCAGACGTTCAGCCCGTCGCTCAGTTCGCGGTGAAACAGCATGGTGCCGCATTCAGGGCATTTGGTCCAAAGGTTATCCGGCACCTCGCGGCGGGAAAACAGTGAATTGATCTTTGGCCGAACGTAGTTGGAAATCCAGTTCATAATAGCCCCATGCTGAATGTGTATCGTGCGCCGTTACATAAGGTCAGCGCGCCCCGAATGCAATCACCGCCATGC
>JALWOO010000572.1 GCA_027083485.1 Amylibacter sp.
AATGCACCAAATTCAAAGTGAGTAAAATTATATCACAACTGAGCTTATAATTTTGTTACAATTTTCGGCAAATTAAAAAAAGGAAATAATAATGTCAGAAAAAAATCAATCCAGTAAACAGTGGTTATGGTTGCTCATCATTGGTTTAGTGCTCGTGGCAATTGGCAATTTTGTTTTTCATGAACATGGTTGGCTTAAAGGTATTGTTTTGGGTATCGGTGGTTTAATCGTGGTATTTGCTTCGTCAGAAATGATGATTCATGCCGTTGATGGTTATGCTAAACGCAAAAAGATGAATTCATTTGTTGCCGGAACCATGGCTGGTTTATCCAGTAACATTCCAGAACTTGTCATGCTAGCTTTTGTTTTGTTAGCAACACCTAGAGTGGGGTTCATTGTTACAGTATTGACATTGCATGTTGGGGCAGCAGCCTTTGGAATTTATTGCGCTCTATTGCCTCGTGATGTTGAAGGTGATGCTGAATTACCTAAGCCATTGGTTGGTTTGAGTACGGATTTATATGCGGCAGCAGCAGGTGTCTTTTTTAGTATTGGTGCTATTATGTTATTAATGAAGGCTTTTAGTAATAGTTCAGATGCCAGTGCAGCATTAAACACAACAGATTTATATGTGTTTGGCGTTATTCTATTATTAATTCAGGCGGTTGCAGTAACACGCTTAGTCAAGCGATTTTCAAAAGAACATAAACCCGAATCAGCAGAAGATGTTCCAGTTGAACAAAATGATGATGGGCACCTTATGTCAATGGGCGCTATTTTATCTTTTGGTGTTGCAGGCTTAGCTGTTTCAATTATTGGTGGACATGCTGTGGGCGAGTTTGCAGGTATTTTGGTGCATAAATTAGAAGAGGCTGGTTACTCACAAATGTTTGGTGCTATTATTTTAAGTGTGTTTGCTTCAGCAGGCGCTTTTGTGATGATTGGCACAGCTCACTTTAAAAAGAAATATTCTATTGCCATGGCAAACGCATCGGGCGCAATAACCCAAGTGCCTTTTTTGGTATTACCCATTGCGATGATTATGCTTGCGGCTTTTACCCAGGGTGGCATAA
>JALWOO010000573.1 GCA_027083485.1 Amylibacter sp.
GCTGCAAGGCTGGCGTCTGAAAGGCTCCGGTGCCTATTTCGCCTATGCGGAACATGCTTTTGATATGCCCAGCGATGCGCTGGCAAAAATGCTGGTGCGCGAGGCCTCGGCGCTGATGTTGCCGGGCACCATGTTCTGCCCGCCCGGCACGGCAGGCGAGCGTCACATGCGGATTGCTTTTGCCAATGTGGATGTGGCCGGTATTGCCGAGCTGTTCAGCCGACTGGCGCAGTTTCATCCCGCAGGCGGCTGATAAATACAAGCAGCACAGTTTGCGCGACCGCCGCCAACAGGGACAGCGCAAACACCACCGGCAAGCCAAAAGCCACCACAAGCCCCCCCGCCAACAAAGGCAGTAAAAACGCCGGTGCAGTAATCGCATTGAAATAACCGCTATAGGCGGGGCGTTGGTCATCTGGTGAAATTTCCATCAAAAACCCGATCACCGCAATGGTCAGCCCGTTGGCCAAAGCCCCGACCACAAAGAAAACCGTCAGAAAAAACAGGAATATATCGGCCTGAGACACCGCCCCTGTCGTCAGCAGCAACACGGCCAGAGGCGGGAATATCCGGCCAAAGGCAATGGCTTTGAGCAGGCTCACCTTGCCCAGATGATCCCCCCACCAACCCCAGAGAAAATTGGAAATCAACGCGCCTGTGGTCTGTGCGCCCAGCAACAGCGCCACCCGATCCAGATCGAAACCCGCGTTTTGCGCCTGCACCACATAAAACGGCATCGCCATCAGCACCGCCCCGCCGCACCATTGGGCAAACACAAACAGGCGAAAACGGCGGTTGGTTTTGAACACCCCGACGCCTTCTCGCAGGTATTGGAAAAAGCCCGGTTTGCTGGCGGGTTTATGAGGGGATCGGGGTTCGCCCATCAGGGTAAACACGGTGGAAGACACAAACATCAACCCCGACGCCAGCGCAATAATCGCCGCGTAGGACAGGGGAAAATCCAGCCCCGCCACCATTTTATCGGCAATCGCCACCACAATCAGCGCCAACACCCCGCCGCCAAAAAACCGGGTCGCCAACAGGCGGCTGCGCCGCTCTGACGGTACGGAAC
>JALWOO010000574.1 GCA_027083485.1 Amylibacter sp.
GGGCAATCCAGCGGGTGGTTGATCAGCAGGAATTCCATTACCCCTTCGCGGGCTTTTTTCACCATGGGCGATTTGGTTTTCACCACAGGGGGCTGGCCCTCTGGTCCGGGGCGCAAATCGCGCACCTGCATGGCACAGCTTGCTGTCGGTTTTGGCGGGCCGCCGACCACTTCGACAAGACACATGCGGCAGTTGCCCGCAATCGACAGGCGTTCGTGATAACAAAAACGCGGCACTTCGGTTCCGGCAACCTCGCAAGCTTGCAGAATGGTCATCGCGCCATCAACTTCGACCTCTTGGTCGTCGATGATAATTTTTTTCAGGTCGGTCATGGTTGCATCACTTTACAATTTTGTCGTTCACAGGCTCGAAGATATGTCTGAACGCTGTCCATCGGGTTACACGTCTTTACGATTATATCGTTTCTTGCCCTTGAACCGCATATCAAAGGACATATTCGCATTCTTGGGGAGCAGCGCCTTGCCGTGGGAACCGAACAGCGGACGGTCCACCTCGGCGGCAAACTGGCAGGCCGCGCGGGTCACGCCGGGGAAATTCCCGTAGTCATCCATAATCATGATCCCGTTCGGATTCAGCAATTCCCAATAATTGCGAAAATCCGCAAGCGCGCTTTCGTATTCGTGGCTGGCGTCAATGTGGATCACGTCTGCCTTTACTTTCAGGCGTTTCAGCGCATAGGCCGCCGAATTGCCATCCATGGGCAGCGGCACGATCACGTCATCATGGCCCGCCGATTTCACATTCGACATAAAGGTTTTATACAGCGTCGGATATCCGTGATCCGGCGACAGCTCGTCACGGCGCGCCGCTGACAGATGCGCAGAGGAGCCGAGCCATGTATCAATCGCCAAAATCTCGCAGTCCAGCCCCTTGGCCTTGATTACCTCGGCCATGTGAATACAGGACATGCCCTTCCAGACGCCCAGTTCAATCACCAGTTTCGGCTCATGGGCAAATTTCAGCGCCACATCGAAAAACTGATGGGTGGAATTCCACCCCTGCATGTCGATGCGGGATTTGATCACCTTGAAGCCGTCAAACACATCGCCAAGCCCGAGCTTTGCGGCAATGCCCTGTTTATGGTCCTGATCCTGAGCCATGCTTTATTCCGCCGCCACTGGGGAGTTGGACCGGATACGGTCCTCGATTTCGTCGCGGAAATGCCGGATCAAGCCCTGAATAGGCCAGGCCGCCGCATCGCCAAGGGCGCAAATGGTGTGGCCTTCGACCTGTTTGGTCACGTCAAACAGCATGTCGATTTCTTCAATGCTGGCCTCGCCGCGCACAAGACGTTCCATCACCCGCATCATCCAGCCGGTGCCTTCGCGGCACGGGGTACACTGGCCACAGCTCTCGTGTTTGTAAAACGCCGACAAACGCCAGATGGCCTTAACGATGTCCACGGATTGATCCATCACGATCACCGCCGCCGTCCCGAGGCCGGAGCCCAGCTCGTTGCGCAGGTAATCGAAATCCATGATCGCATCGCGCATGTCGGCACCCTTGACCAACGGCACAGACGAACCACCCGGAATAACCGCCTTGAGGTTATCCCAACCGCCGCGAATACCGCCGCAGTGTTTTTCGATCAGTTCTTCAAACGGGATCGACATTTCTTCTTCGACCACACAAGGCCGGTTCACATGGCCGGAAATGGCAAACAGTTTTGTGCCCGCATTATTGGGCCGCCCCATGCCGGCAAACCATGCGCCGCCACGGCGCAGGATGGTTGGCACAACCGCAATCGATTCCACATTGTTCACCGTGGTCGGACAGCCATACAGCCCCGCGCCCGCCGGAAACGGCGGTTTCATCCGTGGCATGCCTTTTTTGCCTTCAAGGCTTTCCAGCAAGGCGGTTTCTTCGCCGCAAATATAGGCTCCGGCCCCGTGGTGCAAAAACAGATCGAAATCCCAACCGGAACCGGCCGCATTCTTGCCGAGCATTCCCGCGTCATAGGCTTCGTCAATCGCCGCTTGCAGGGCCTCGCGCTCGCGAATGAATTCGCCGCGAATATAGATATAGGCCGTATGGGCATTCATCGCAAAACTGGCGATCAGCGCGCCTTCGATCAGGGTATGCGGATCATGGCGCATAATCTCGCGGTCTTTACAGGTGCCCGGCTCGGATTCATCGGCGTTAATCACCAGATAGGACGGACGCCCATCGCTTTCCTTGGGCATAAAGGACCATTTCAAACCGGTCGGGAAGCCCGCCCCGCCGCGCCCGCGCAAACCGGAATCCTTCATTTCTGAAATGATCCAGTCACGACCCTTTTTGATGATGTTCGCCGTGCCATCCCAATGCCCACGCTTTTGCGCGCCAGCAAGAGTACGCTCGTGCATGCCATAGATGTTGGTAAAAATCCGGTCTTTATCCGCGAGCATTTCTTAATCCTTAGTCTGCTGGCCTTCACGCCAGACACCAAACAAAACAACCAACGCCCAGATGAACGCGGCAATAGCGGCAAAATCGAACAAAAACGCATAGCGTATCGGCATGTTCGTTTGCCCCCCGATCCAATTGGCCAGCATCCACAGAACCACAGTCACGGCGATCACAATGGCTGCGATCCGTGCCTGTTTGCGTGCTGCGGGTGTTTGCCCGGCCAATTGCTTTTCCTTTCCTTAAACGACGTTAATAAACGCCGCCTTTGTCGACCCGCTTGGAGAACTCCGTGTCCCCCCCCGCTGCCAACAGTTTTGCCTGACCAACCCAGTCATCCCGGGTCACCCGACCTTTGAAGCCCTTGAGGTTTGCATTCACCCAAGCAACTTCTGCATCCGTCCAGGCGGCGATTTGGTCGAAATGGTAAAAGCCAAGCTCGTTACACATTATCTCCATTTTCGGGCCGATTCCCTTGATCTTTTTCAAGTCATCCGGTTTTCCGTCCCGTGCCGCGCTCAAAGTTGCGGGTTTCACCCCTTCATTTTCACCTTCAAGCACGCCATCGCCGTCATAATCCTCCGTTTGCGCCGCCTTGGCTTCTTCTGCCGCCTTGGCCGCTTCTGCTGCCTTGGCTTCTTCCGCTTCTTTCGTCTCCTCGACTGCCGCATCTGCTACGGCCGGACCTACGCCCTCTTCAACGTGACCATCGCTATTTTCACAAAAATAGCTGGTTAAAACCCATCCAGCACCCAGCGCCGCGATCAAGCCAAGAACAACAGCTACCATCCAGGACCAACCGGCCCAAGTCACCATGGCTGCCAACACAAACAACCCGAAAAACACGGCTATCAGCCAGCAAATCGCATTGCAGGATCTTCCGACCCTCATTGTTTCATGTCCCATCTTCAAACTCCCCTAGTCAGGGCTTTGACACTGGCTCTCTAAGTAGCCTTTTTGGAAAAAGCCGTCTCACCTCCCTTGGCAAGAATTTCCGCCTGTTTAATCCATTCGTCACGCTCGATGCGCCCCTTGAATTGCAATCTGTTATCGACCCATGCCACCTGCTCCGGTGTCCATTTGGCGATTTGATCGAAATGGTAAAAGCCAAGCTCGTTCAGGATACCTTCAAGCTTTGGACCGACCCCTTTGATCAGTTTCAAATCATCCGCCTTGCCGTCGCGCGCCGCGGTCAGGATTTCCGGTTCGTCTTCGACTACTTCGGCAACCGGATCGGCGGGTGTTTCTTCCTGCTTTGCAGGCTCAGGCTTTGAGGCCGGCTTGGCCGGAGCCGCTGGCTTGGCTGCCTTGGATTTGTTCAGCCAAGGTGTCAGCAACGGCACTTCGGTGCCATCAATGCGTTTGATCGTGTCGCCAATGCCATCGGCCAGCGCCGCAGAGGCATTCAGCGGCGCTTTGCCAGCTTCATGCTCTGACAAAGCCACAGCCCCACCCAGCGGTTCCGCCGCATAGCGGCCGTTCTGTGGGCCCGGTGTCGGCACTTTGCCCGCTGCCAGTTCGTCCAGAATTTCGGTAAAGCGTTCGGCGGTCAGATCCTCGTAGAAATCCTTGCCGATTTGCACCATGGGCGCGTTGGTACAGGCCCCGAGGCATTCGACCTCTTCCCAGCTGAATTTGCCATCGGCAGAAAGCTCATGCGCATTTGGCGCGATGCGTTCCTTGCAAATCGCAATCAGGTTTTCCGCGCCGCAAATCATACAGGACAGCGTGCCGCAAACCTGAATATGGGCAACAGACCCAACCGGTTGCAGCTGGAACATGAAATAGAAGGTAGCAACCTCCAGCACACGGATATAGGCCATGCCCAGCATATCCGCCACGTATTCGATGGCTTTTTGCGTGACCCAGCCTTCCTGTTCCTGCGCGCGCCACAACAAAGGGATCACGCCAGAGGCCTGACGCCCCTCGGGAAATTTGGTCAGCTGTGCTTCTGCCCACTTCTGATTAGCAGGCGTAAAAGCGAAAGAGTCGGGTTGTTCGTGATGAAGACGACGCAGCATTAGACGTTCCTCGTGCCAGTTTCGGCGAATAAATTACGGGGGGCAGTGATCACCGGTCGATCTCCCCGAACACAACATCAAGCGAACCGATGATCGCGGCAACATCGGCCAACTGGTGGCCACGGGCCAGATGATCCACGGCTTGCAAATGCGGATATCCCGGCGCGCGAATTTTGGCTTTGTAGGGTTTGTTGGACCCGTCCGACACCAGAAACACGC
>JALWOO010000575.1 GCA_027083485.1 Amylibacter sp.
CCATGCCGGTGCCGCCTTTTTCCCGTTTGGTGGTGAAAAACGGATCGAAAACATGCGGCAGGTTTCCAGCACTAATGCCGGTGGCGTTGTCCGCAATGCGTATTTGCACCTGGGAATTATTGAAACTTGCACCAATGTTTACCTGGCTGGCCCCGTGTTCGCGGGCGTTCTGGGTCAGGTGATGCAATACAATTCCCATGCCTTTTGTATTGAGCGGCAAGGGGATGCTTTCGCCGGTAAACTGTACATCCAGATCTGGAAATTTCTGTTTCAATGCCGGACGCAGCTGTGCCAAGGTACTGTGGCCATGGTGCAAAGGTTCGCGCGCTGCGGCTGTGTCGCGCAGATCCGCCAGCAGGCGCTCCATGCGTCGGGTGCCATCCAGAACGGTTTGTGCCAGACGGGCATCATCGCTGTTGGGGGCCTGTGTGGTGGCCAGCAATTCCGCCGCTCCACGAATGGCGGTGATCGGGGTTTTCAATTCGTGGGTCACATGATTGGTATAGGTGCGGATCGCGGTTTCGCGATTGTGCAGGGTGCCGGCCATGGCCAGCACGCTTTGCCCCAGATCATGCAATTCGCGCGTACCGTAGTGCTGCAAAGGCGACAAGGCGCTGGCATCCCCGTTGCGCAGTGCGTCGGCCTTGCGTTCCAGCGCGGTGACCGGACGCAACAACAACCGCCAGAGCAGAAACGCAAAGATAACGGTGATCAGCACCACAAGGCTTGAAACCAGCACCACCGCCTGACGAAATCCCATCGGGTCGCGCAGCAGGCCGATGGCAATAAATCCCAGCAAAGGTGCCACCAGAACGGCGGTCAATACGCCGCCAAGGACCAGCAAGAGGGGGGGGCGCCATTTGGCGTTTATGCGCTGGCGCATGTGCCCATCCTTATGCCAACGCCATGCAGGGTCTGAATCGCATCCTGACAACCGGCCTTGGCCAGTTTTGCCCGTAAATTGCGCAGATGGCTGTCGAGCGTGCGTTCGGAAACGTGGATATTGGTGCCATAGAGCGCATCGAGAATTTGCGCGCGGCTGAATACCTGTTCGGGGTGCTGCATCAGGT
>JALWOO010000576.1 GCA_027083485.1 Amylibacter sp.
AATTGATAGGTGATGGTTTTCACCGCACCCACGCCCTCGGGGGTGTCTTCAATCAGGCGGTTGACTTTGGTGTCGACCAGACTGGTGTATTGCAATGCCTTGAGGATATCTTCTTTGCTGGCCATGGGATGCTTCCTGAATAAAATGTATTGTGGGGATTTTTTACTATCTGGCGGAACAGATGAACAGAGATTTATTTTTTCTGCTGTCCGGATGCAATATTTGCAATTATTCAATATGCAATAAATTATGCAAACAAGGTTTGCAAATATTCGATATTCCGCTGTATCCCGCCTTGCAGGCAGGATAGTCTGGCGCAAATTCGGGATCGAACAAAGGAGCGCAGCCCATGCAAACTATTCTTCAGGAGCTGGAAGCCCGACGCAATGTAGCGCGGCTGGGGGGTGGCCAGAAGCGTATCGACAGCCAGCACGCCAAAGGCAAGCTGACCGCACGCGAACGTATCGAGGTGCTGCTGGACGAGGGCAGTTTTGAAGAATTCGACATGTTCAAAGCGCATCGCTGCCATGAATTCGGCATGGAGAAAACCCAGTATCCGGGCGATGGGGTAATCACCGGCTGGGGGACGATCAATGGGCGTATGGTTTACGTCTATAGTCAGGATTTTACAGTTTTTGGCGGCTCTTTATCGGAAACCCATGCGGAAAAAATCTGTAAAGTGCAAGAAATGGCCGTGCGCAACGGCGCGCCGATTATCGGCATAAGCGATTCCGGTGGCGCGCGCATTCAGGAAGGCGTGGCCTCGCTCGCCGGCTATGCAGAGGTGTTCCAGAACAATGTGCTGGCCTCTGGTGTGGTGCCGCAAATCTCGGTTATCATGGGGCCATGTGCGGGCGGGGCGGTGTATTCGCCGGCCATCACCGATTTTATTTTCATGGTGCGCGACAGCTCCTATATGTTTGTGACCGGTCCCGATGTGGTGAAAACCGTCACCAACGAAGTTGTCACCGCCGAGGAACTGGGCGGGGCAAAAACCCATACGTCCAAATCCTCTGTGGCCGATGCGGCGTTTGAAAACGACATGGAAGCCCTGATGGAGGTGCGCCGTCTGGTGGATTTTCTGCCGCTCAACAATCGGCAAAAACCGCCGGTGCGTCCGTTTTTTGATGATGTGACGCGGGGCGAAGCCTCGCTGGATTCGCTGGTGCCGGAAAACCCGAACCAGCCCTATGACATGAAAGAGCTGATCACCAAACTGGCGGACGAAGGCGACTTTTACGAAATTCAGGCGGATTACGCGAAAAACATCCTCACCGGATTTATCCGTCTGGAAGGGTCAACCGTCGGCGTTGTTGCCAATCAGCCGATGGTGCTGGCGGGCTGCCTTGATATTGACAGCTCGCGCAAGGCAGCACGGTTCGTGCGGTTTTGCGATGCCTTTGAAATTCCGCTGCTGACGCTGGTGGATGTGCCCGGCTTTCTGCCCGGCACCTCGCAGGAATATGGCGGCGTGATTAAACACGGGGCCAAATTGCTGTTTGCCTATGGCGAGGCCACGGTGCCCAAGGTGACGCTGATCACCCGCAAGGCATATGGTGGGGCCTATGATGTGATGGCTTCCAAACACCTGCGCGGGGATTTCAACTATGCCTGGCCCACCGCCGAAATCGCGGTGATGGGGGCCAAGGGGGCGGTAGAAATCCTGTACCGCTCCGAACTGGATGATCCGGACAAGATCGCCGCCCGCGTGGCCGACTATGAGAAACGTTTCGCCAACCCGTTTGTGGCCGCCGAACGGGGCTTTATTGACGAAGTGATCATGCCGAAAAACACCCGCGTGCGGGTGGCGCGGGCCTTTGCATCGCTTCGGGGTAAAAAGCTGGAAAATCCGTGGAAAAAACACGATAATATACCGCTTTGAACCTGACCCCTATAAGGAGGAACTCCCGTGACCTTGCGTGCTGCCCTGATACCCCTGTTTTTTGCTATGCCAGCGCAGGCCGAAATTGTGGTGCCATCCGGTCAGCCGTTGACGCTGTATTCCTTTGAAGTGGTGCCCCAGTCGGAGAACCACAATTTGTTGTTTGCCGGATTTCTGGCGACAGAACTGGCGTCGCATGACTATGAGGTGACCGCGGACGATATGGATGCCCTGTGCAAGGATGTGGCCCTGCCCGAAGTCAATGCGCAGAGTGAGCAAGGAGTGTCCATCAGCGAGGTTTCCATCCGGATCGCGGACAAGCCGCTTGGCTATGGTGAAGTTGACCCAGAGGTCGCCCAGTTCATGGGATTTTATGAAATAGTATCAGGAGAATGCGTATGGCATTAGCCCCGTCCCCCTTGTTTTCAAGGCATCACACGCGGAATTGTGGTGTAAATGCACCGTATCTGCGGGTTTTCGCCACTTTTCCTGAGGAAGAGTCACGCCAGAGGTATGATTTTTTGCGAATCTCTGCTAGCGTCCAGCCAGGTTGCATCTCTGCGACTGAAACCTCGTTTTACGCAAGTAAAATCCAAGATAAACCAAAGACTAGGAATTTAACATGTCCTTCAAAATCACGACTGCCCTCGTTCTCGTTGCTCTGGCTGTTGCAGCTTGCGCACAACAAGAAGAGCCAGCTCCAGCACCAATCATGCCAGAGCCGACTTCTTCCAAACTGGGCTAATAATACCCTTGCAAGGCGCGTATTGCGCGCCTTGCAAACTCCACACCTTGGAACGGGGGTGGCGTTATGATCAAGCATCGCGGGTTTCCCGGACGTATGCCCAGTTCCGATTTTCAATTTACCATCCGACGCGCCAATAAAAAAGGGGCCACCCCGCTCAAGGCGCGTGAACGTTATGCGGATCGCAAGGCCGTTGACCGGCGTGCGGATCTGGCATTCATGACCGCCCTTTGGGAATATTTCGGTGACGAACCCTTCGAGCGCGGCAATCTGGATGCGGGCCGTCTGAGCTGGCTGTTTGGTCGCGAAGTCATCCCCGCCGAAGATCCCTTTGATCCGGAAAGCTATGAGGCCTTGCTGCGCATTGATGTGCCCAAGGTGATGGTCAGCTTTCCCGATGTGATTACCGATTTGCCAGAGGATGAATCGGCGTGATTTTGCCTATGAATCAAAGGTTTTGGCAGGGTTCTGCCCAAAGTGGCCTGCTGCTGGCAGTGCCCCTTTGCCCGCGATTGGATGCGCGCTACGGTACGCTCAAGCAAGGGCGACACAATCAGCCCGTGCACCACAAAAGAGGCAAATCATGCGACTTAAAATCATTTCTGGCTGTGTTGTTCTGTTGGCCCTCGGGGCCTGTGACAATTTCGACAACCGCACAGCCAATCGCGCCGCAACCGGCGCAACCATTGGGGCTATTGGCGCGGCTATTGTCAGCGGCAACCCCATTAAAGGCGCTGTTGTCGGTGGCGCGGTTGGTGCTCTCACCAGCAAATACTGAACAGTCAGGGAATGCCGGCTCCCCCGGGTTGGCAGACCCTTTCATTTCCCCTCTAGACTTGCCTCTTGTGCTTTTGCGCAAGGGGCTTTTTTCGTGGCTGCAGCGGGGCGGTTTCCCGACTCCGCTGCAGCTAACCCCCGGTTCTTTTAAGTGCACCTTTAAAGACAACGAGAGGGGGGTCTGTTTGACCGGCTTAAAAGCTGAACTGCGCCGAGGCGATGATCCGGTCCGCCCGCGCGCTGGTGTTGTTGAACAACGTGCGCTTGCCGGTAAAGTATTCAAGGCCAAGGCTGACATTTTTCACCGGTTTATAGGTGACGCCCAGATGGACGGTCTGCAACTCGCTGGTGGCGGTCGGTGCGCCGATGTCAAAATCACGCAAGCCATAGCTGACGCCGACAGAGAATTTGTCATTGATCGCCTGACTCAACCCGATGGTAATCCCGTTAGAATCAATCGCATTGCCCGCCGCGTCAAAATCGGCACCGCCAAAGACGTAATAGCTCTCGATTGCGCTGCCGGTGGTGAAGGAGGCGTTCAGCGTGCCGCCTTGCCACAGCGAGGTATTGCCCGACAGGTTCACCCCGTAACCGGACACCGTGCCCGCCCCCGTATTCAGCGAGCGCGATACACCGGCCAGTTTGACAAAGCTCTTGCCGAATTTGTAACTGACCGCCGCCGTCACCGCCGGACGTTCGTCTACGGCACCGGCGGGGTCATCCTCGATGGAAAACGACGCCTTGAAACCGGTGCCCCGGTCCAGCGTGTAGCGCACCTGCGTTACGCGGGCAAAAGGGATGCCGGCAGGGCCTTGGAAATCCAGCGTGCCCGGGTAGCTTTCGATCGGCATGAAGTTGGTCCAGGTCTGGCCAAACAGCCAGTTGCCCAGTTCGCCGTAAGCGTGGCGCAAACGGAATGTGCCGCCGCCGCCACCAAAGAAATCGCCTTCGACCACGGTTTTCAAGGTGCCAAAGCCGGTTTCTGTGCTGGTGCTAAAGCCGAGTCGCGACTGGATCGCCTGCGCCCGGGTCGAGCTGTTCTGGACAAAGCCCGGTGCCAGCCGCGAAAAACCGAATGTGGTGGTGCCGAGATCCGTATCCTGATCGGCAAAGAAATCGGCTTTGATATAGCCGTAGACTTTTACCTTGGTGCCTCCCACATCGAATTCAACCGCCTGCGCGGTGCCGCCGACACCGATCGCGGCAAGCAATACC
>JALWOO010000577.1 GCA_027083485.1 Amylibacter sp.
TTTCCGTATTGGTCAGGATCACGGGCTGTCCGGCAACGCGGCAATCATGGCTGTCGGGGGCAAGGCTGAGATCCCCGTGGATCAGCCTGTTGTCGGAAGGCGGCGGGGTAAACCGCTGACTGCGTTTGAGAATGGCTTTGACGCGGGCAACCAGCTCGCGCGGGCTGAACGGTTTGGTGACGTAATCATCGGCGCCCATTTCCAGCCCCAGCACCCGATCCAGTTCATCGTCGCGCGCGGTTAAAAACAGTACCGGCAAATCGCTGCTGGCACGCAGGCGGCGGCAAACTTCGAGGCCGTCCATTTCCGGCAGGCCGATATCCAGCACAATCAGGTCCGGCGGCGTATTCAGGGCAAGATCCAGTGCCGCGACCCCTTGAGAGGCCGTTAGCGTGTCATAGCCGGCGCGATTCAGGGCGATACCCAGCATGTCGCGGATATGCGGATCATCATCGGCTATCAGAATGGTGGCTGTCTGGCTCATGTTTTCACGGCCCTTGGCTTGGGGAATTTGCCCCGCAATCAAGCAGACGGCAAACGTGTGTCTTGGGTGCCATTCTGGGGCCGGGAAAAGCTGCGGTCAACCTGTTGTGAAAAGCGGTTTGTGCTTTGGTAATCCCGATGCTGCCGCTCGCTGCTTGTGCTGGGGTATTCCGCCAACCACCAGGCGTCTTTGCGCAGGGAATCCGGAATGCCTCTTACGATGAATGCTGTCATGGTACTGTCCTCATTTATGGGGCGTCTGCCTGTTATGCCTTTTGTAATAAATTCCGCTTGTGCATATCCTGCCCCCGAGTTCAGCATTTTTTGTGCAGAAAGGCGTTTTTGGGCGTAGGGGGCGTATTTTCTGGCCGGGTTCCGCGCCTGGGTGGTGGGGTCTGCAAGGATCATAAAACAACCTTGCCCGCGGGCTTTGGCTGATTTATGTCGGAGGCGACGATAGCTTGGCTTCGCGTTTCGCCCGTTCCCTACGGGGCTTTTGACATTACCGCAGTACGCTTGGAGCAGCAATGCATCACTTTTTGGACATTCTGAAAATCATTATGGCGGATGTGTTTTTGTCC
>JALWOO010000578.1 GCA_027083485.1 Amylibacter sp.
AACCATCAAAAGCGGGCCGCCGGAATTGCGGCTCGACAGCTGCAACGGAATGAACAAGTTTTTCTGGATTTCCAAGGGAAACGGGCGGTGTATGATCAACGGGATTACCCGCAATTTTGGCCCGAACACAGTGATTTTCATTCCCCACGATGTGCCGCATCAACTGGAATTGTCGCGCGTGGTGTTTGGCACGATTGCCTCGGTCGATCCGAAATCCAGCGCGGTTTTACCGAATCGCACCGTATTTCAGCCGATCCTGAACCTGATGGACCAAAAACAGATTTCCCACCGGTTTGACCGGCTGGCCAGCGAATTCAACAGCGAGGATCTGGGCCGTAATCTGGCGGTGGAATATCTTGTCGGCCTGCTGTCTGTGAATGTGGCGCGCATGGCGCAAAAGCTGCAAAAATCGCCCAAGGTCAATGCCTCCCAGCGCCTGATGGAAGGGTTTGTTAACCTGCTGGAGAAAGATTTCCGCTCTGCCCGGACTTTGGCCCAATACGCCAAGGACCTCGGCGTGACCCCGACCCACCTGACCCGCGTCTGCCAGCAGGTGAACGGCAAATCGGCCTCGCGCCTGATTCAGGAACGGGTCCTTAGCGAAGCCCGCATGATGTTGTTGAATACCGACCACAAAATTCTGGAAATATCCAACCAGCTGGGCTTTTCCTCGCCCGCCTATTTCACACGGTTGTTTTCCTCCAAGCTTGGCCAAACCCCCAAGGAGTTCCGCCAAGCCCGACACAAACCGAATTAGCGCGCAGCCCGATCATCCATCCATTTTCGTGAAATATCCCGGGGGAAAGCCCGTAAGGGCTTGGGGGCAGCGCCCCCTCCCAAAGAGTTCCTCTTTGCATTCCATCTGCAGGACCATACCGCCAACACCTGCCATCAGTTCAGCTGTCCTTTTCAACCCTTATACGCAATTCAACACGGACAACTTGCCCTCACGGCGTCTTCGGTCTAAGAGGCGGGCAACCGTCTTATTTGAAAGGTTCGCCCCATGATCCCCCGTTATTCCCGCCCCGAAATGGTGAAAATCTGGTCGCCGGAGACCAAATTC
>JALWOO010000579.1 GCA_027083485.1 Amylibacter sp.
AATGGCAGAGCTGCTTTTTGCCCATAACGAAGTCTTGGTTGCCGCCAAGCATCTGGTGAATGACCACAGCATCCGCCAACAGGATCACGGCGGTGATGTGCATTATTTCCACCTGCTGTTTGATCGCCACGAGCTGATCTGGTCCAACGGCATCCTGACCGAGAGCTATTACCCGGGGCCGGAAACCATGGACGGTTTTGATCTGGATGCCCAGACCGAAATTCAGCAGCTTTTCCCCGAACTGGACCCGCTCACCGGCACAGGCTACGGCCCCACGGCCCGCCCCTCCCTGAGCCGCTATGAAACCCGTGTCCTGACGCAAATGCTTTAGGGACTCGACAGAGGGCTATTTGCGCACCAGCATTTCCCGCAGGTATTGGCCGGTATAGCTATTCTCCACATTCGCGACCTCTTCCGGTGTTCCCGTGGCCACGATTTCACCGCCGCCATCACCGCCTTCAGGGCCGATATCAATGATATGATCCGCGGTTTTCACCACGTCCAGATTGTGCTCGATCACAATTACCGTATTGCCCTGCTCTACCAATTCATGCAGCACTTCGAGCAGCTTGCGCACATCTTCAAAATGCAGCCCCGTGGTGGGTTCGTCCAGAATATAGAGTGTGCGCCCCGTGGAACGTTTCGCCAGTTCCTTGGACAATTTCACCCGCTGGGCCTCGCCCCCTGAAAGGGTGGTCGCCGGTTGCCCGACTTTGATATAGCCAAGCCCGACCCGCATCAGCGCCGTCATTTTGTCCCGAATGGGCGGCACCGCCTTGAAGAACTGCTCTGCGTCCTCCACCGTCATATCAAGAACGTCCGCTATGCTCTTGCCTTTGAACAAAACTTCCAGCGTTTCGCGGTTATAGCGTTTGCCGCCGCAGCTCTCGCATTCCACATAGACATCGGGCAGAAAATGCATTTCGATCTTGATCAACCCGTCGCCCTGACAGGCCTCGCAGCGCCCCCCTTTGACGTTAAAGGAAAACCGCCCGGGTTTATAGCCACGCGCCTTGGCCTCCGGCAGGCCGGCAAACCAGTCGCGAATCGGGGTAAATGCGC
>JALWOO010000580.1 GCA_027083485.1 Amylibacter sp.
CCGGTTGATTGCGGAGTATCCGACGGATCGGCTCTGGGGGTTCAAAGACCCCCGGACACTTTTACTGCTGGATGGCTGGTTGCAAGGGCTGCCAAATGTGCGGCTAGTCGGGAGCTTTAGACATCCCCTTGCTGTAGCAAGCTCCTTGCAGACCCGCAACGGGTTTGACATTGATAGAAGTGTCGGCATTTGGACACAGTACAATCGTAACTTGCTGCAAGCATTGAATAAATACGAAATTCCTTTGATCTGCTTTGACTGGCCGGCCGATCGCTATGATGCGGCTTTGCAGGAAATCGCCAAATGGCTTGGCCTGACGCTTCCCGCCGGCGGATTTTCGTTTTTTGAATCCACCCTGCGCTGCGACACCAGAGATACCGACACCTATCTACCCGAAGAAGCACGCGACATTTACCAACAACTATTGGCCCACTGTGAAACCCCGCTTATCTGAACATATCTATGTCAGGGCATAATGTTCTCATGACAGATCAGCCTTCAAGCGAATTCCATGCAGCTTTTCCCGAAACCGCTGACCGATACCCTCAGCAGTATAGCCGCACGGTATAACCGGGCTTATTATGCGCACCTCGCTTGTTAGCCAATATACACAACAAACGCGTGAGTTTTGGGGCAGTGTATGACCAAGTATATTTTATATATCTTCTTAAATTGCAATTAATGAATGCGGAATATTTTCAATATTGTCAAATTCTATTAAACTTCATTACTTTCCCCACCAAAAGAAAACATTTGCAATGCGTTCAGAAGTAATGAAGGATAATTACACGCATAAGTTTCAAATGTTAGGGGAGTTGATGAAAAATTTAGCGCGTAGGAAATATCCCGGCTTGGCAGTTTTGGTCGTGGCTGCGACCATTGCCAACATGCCGGATCAAGCAATGGCTGACACGACACCGTATCTAGGCGACATTATTACCGTAGGTGAAAACTTCTGCCCACGCGGATGGCTCAGCGCCGAGGGGCAAATTCTCCCGATCACAAGCTACCCGACTTTGTTTTCTTTGCTTGGCACGATATATGGTGGCGATGGGCGGAGCACTTTTGCTTTGCCAGACCTACGCGGGCGTACGGCGATGGGACAGGGTTTAGGGCCAGGCTTGTCAAACCGGCAAATGGGTGCAGCGTCCGGAGCCGAAGCGCAATACCTCAGCCTTGCACAGCTGCCAAGCCACAGCCATGCCGTCAATGCAAATAATCTGGATGGCGACAAACCTGGCCCCGGTGGCAAACTCCTGGCTGCGGCACCTTCTGGCGGAACAGGATCCGAAACCATCTATTCGGATCAGCCGGCCACAAACCAGATGTCCTCTGAAATGATCTCGAGCACCGGTCAGGGACAGCCTTTCAATGTTCAAGATCCCTATTTGGCAATGCGTATTTGCATCGCAACAGTGGGCATTTTCCCGCCGAGGGATTGACCGGATTCACCGCTTGCCAAGATGGAATCTACTGCCCGATTGGGCAAAACCACATTTCATCAAGATTATTGAACTAGGAGAAACCAATGGATTACCTGAAGAAAACCTCCCTTGCCACCATTTGCACCCTGACCATGTCAATCGGGCTAGCCGATCAAGCAAAAGCGGATGCAGAGCCGAACCTTGGCGATATTATGATGGTCGGGTTCGATTTTTGCCCTTATGGCTGGGCTGCTGCCAACGGGCAGTTAATGATGATTAGCGAAAATGCCGCCTTATTTTCACTGCTCGGCACCACATATGGCGGTGACGGTCGCGACACATTTGCCCTGCCGGACATGCGCGGCCGCGTGACAATCGGGCAAGGAAACGGTCCGGGACGACCACAATACAAAGCAGGGCAAAAAGGTGGCTCCGAATATAAAACCATGACCCAAACCACCATGCCGCCCCATAACCATATGGTGAATGCCAATAACCTTGACGGCGACAAACCCGGCCCCGGAGGCAAGCTTTTGGCGGCAGCTCCGACAGGGGGCACAGGAAATGAAACGATCTATTCAACGGCTGGCCCGACGGTGCAAATGTCATCCACCATGATCGAGCCATCAGGTGACAATGGTGCGATCTATACAATAGATCCCTTTTTGACCTTAACCTACTGCATTGCGGTTCAGGGAGTTTATCCATCGCGCAGTTGATATGCACCGATTGACAGCACTGATCCACGCAAACGTGGGCAGGGTATTTGAACGACCAAAAAAGTATTTGGAGACCCAAATGACGACCCTTATGAAACGAAGCCCCGACGCTCTGTCTGCCTTGGCTCTGGGAACCGCCTTTATGGTTGCGCCCGTGCAAACACTGGCGGGCAGCAACCCCTATGTTGGCGAAATAATGGCAACCGGGGTGTATGGTTTTTGCCCGCGTGGCTGGGCCAATACTGATGGTCAATTGTTATCAATTGCCAGTAACACCGCGTTGTTTTCCTTGCTGGGGACCCGATTTGGCGGTGATGGCCGGACCACCTTCGGTTTGCCGGACCTCCGCGGCAGGATTCCGGCAGGTGTCGGAACCGGCCCGGGGATAAACCGGCGCGTTTTGGGCCAAAGGGGAGGAAGCGAAACCATCCCGCTGCACCAAGACCAGATGGCGCGCCACAGCCATGGCGTCAATGCCAATAACCTTGATGGTGACAAGCCAGGCCCCGGCGGCAAATTGCTGGCAGCGGCCCCAACAGGCGGCACGGGAACCGAAACGATTTATTCAACAGCGGCTGCCACAGTGCAAATGTCACCGGAAATGATCGCCCCTACCGGATCCGGCGCGCCTGTCGATGTACAGGACCCGACATTGGTCATACGTTACTGCATTGCCCTCAATGGAGTTTTCCCTTCCCGCCCCTGAGGACATTACAACACATTCATCCATCAAATGCCTTTGGCTATCGGAGGGGTAACCTTACTGACTTGACCCGTTGGTAGCCAGATTTAGTTGGATCAGTTTTTCCTTGCCTTCAATGCGACATCTGAAGCGCCATAACTTTGACCCGGTTGCTTTCACCAACAAGAACAACCCGTCAAAGCCACTTACTTGTCGGATTTCTCTTTGGTTTTCAGGTTTCGAATCTTTGCGTTTTTTAAAGGCATCTGGGGGTACGCTGGTGAATCAGGAAAAACGCCACTAGACTAAGTAAAATTGGAAAATGGTGCCCCACACGGACTGTGATTAACTGGATATCAAATTGTTATAAACATAAATATAAATGTGATTTTTCATCATACCCCCAATCGTACCCCCAAACAATAAATTACCGCGCAACTCGCTCCACAGCACGCACCATATTCTGTGTCAAAGATTCTCTAAATGCGGAATCACCTGCAAATAATTTGTAAAAATCCAAATCATCTTTCCTCCGGCGCAGCATTACCTCTTCAAAAATTTTCTCGAAAGCCAAGCCGCGATTGTGTGGGTCTGGGTTGTTTTGGTATTTACTTGCAAAATCTGGGTGCGTCTTGATGCTGTCCGCGATGTTAACAAATTTCACGCGCTGTTCTTCTGGCGTCGCACTCCATCCCTGAAACCACCGCTCATTGAAGGTTCGAACGATCTCATCCAGCGGGTCTTTGTCGTCCTCTGAATGCGCACTTCGAGGGTTTGGATTCTGTGGATTAACTTCTGTTTCGGTGTCATCCAGCCCAATCGAATGATTAAGCTTCACACGCTCCAACCCATAAGACGACAAATCAACGGATTCCAGCAATTCACCCAGCAAGGCCTGATTGGGATCTCTGACCTTGAGCTTCGGAATAAGGAATTTCAGGAACCAGAAGAGCTGCTCCCAAGCGACCACCTCAAACGGCATGATCGACGCCATTTGACCGTAAATCTTCACGAATTGCTTTGCCTTGATCTTAAAGTCAATCTTGTCCTCGTTCTCCAGCTCCAATTCTTCATTGAACCGGTTTGCGGCAACATCAATAACAGGGCTTAGGCTGTCAGCATCTTCATTGTTGAAATACCGCGCCACAAAATCCTCGACTTCATGCCAGTCATAAACACCGACATCGTCCAGAACGTCTTTCAACTCATGCAGAACATTTACATCGGTGGCTTCTGACAAGCTGGTTGCGGTGTAGAAGGGGTCAAAGGCGCTTTTGATGTCAACAACGCTATTGAAGAAATCCAGAATGAACAGGTCTTCGGTTTTCTTACCCAGCTTCGGCGCGGAACGGTTAAGACGCGACAACGCCTGTACCGCCATTACCCCTTGTAGCTTCTTATCAACATACATTGCTGTCAATTTGGGTTGGTCAAACCCAGTCAGATACTTGTTGGCCACGATCAGCAACCGGTATTCATCGGTATCAAATTTGTCGCGTGTTTTCGCCTCGGGGAATCCGTTCATTCCGGCTTCGGTGTATTCAATTCCATCCACTGTTTTCTCACCTGAAAAAGCGATCACGGCCTTAAACGGATTGCCCCGCGCCTCAAGCAAGCGCGTGATTGCCTTGTAATACCGGATGGCCGTCTCAATATTCTGCGTAATCACCATCCCTTTGGCCTTGCCGCGCAGCTTCTTGGCGTTCACCACGCTCGGAATGAAATGCTCCAGCATAATCTCGGCCTTAGTATTGATCGTCTGTTGACTGCTCTCCAC
>JALWOO010000581.1 GCA_027083485.1 Amylibacter sp.
AGTATTGCCCGTTTTGCCGAAAGCATACCCTGCATAGCGAGGGTAAGGTTTAACGCACAGGCCAGTAGCTCAACTGGTAGAGCACCGGTCTCCAAAACCGGGGGTTGGGGGTTCGAGTCCCTCCTGGCCTGCCAGTTGGAACGCAGGCAAAAGAATCAGGCAGCGAGGAAGCAAGTTTATGAGCCGTATTGCGGCAGCACAAAAATTCATGCGCGAAGTCAAGGCCGAAGCCAAAAAGGTGGTTTGGCCCGAACGCAAGGAAGCCCTCCAGGCCACGTTGATGGTGTTGGTGATGGTGGTGTTTGTGGCGATGTTTCTGTGGGTTGTGGACGGCATTCTCGGCTGGCTCGTACAGAAGGTGATTTGATGGCCAGGAAATGGTATGTGGTGCAGGCCTATTCGGGCTTCGAGGACAAGGTCGCCGAGCGATTGAAGGAAACCATCGAGCGCTCCGGTCTGCAGGACAAGTTCGGCGAGATTATTGTGCCGCGCGAAGAGGTGGTGGAGCTGAAGAATGGTCAGAAGGTGACCAGTCAGCGCAAGTTTTTCCCCGGCTATGTGCTGGTGGAGATGGAGATGAACGAGGAAACCTGGCATATCATCAAGGATACGCCGCAGGTTTCCGGCTTCCTCGGCTCCGGCGGCAAGCCGCGCCCGATGCCGGCGCGCGAGGTCGAGGCGCTGAAGCAGCAGATTGAGGAAGGCGTGGAGCGCCCGCGTCCGAAGGTCATGTTCGACGTCGGCGATGCGGTCCGCGTGCTCGATGGACCATTCGCCTCTTTCAACGGCGTTGTTGAAGAGGTGATGGAAGACAAGGCGAAACTGAAGGTGAGCGTATCCATCTTCGGTCGCCCGACACCCGTGGAACTCGATTTTGTCCAGGTCGAGAAGGGTTAAAAGGAAGGACAAATGGCAAAAGAACTGGAAACTCTCGTAAAGCTGCAGGTGCCGGCCGGCAAGGCCAATCCTGCCCCGCCCGTCGGCCCGGCACTCGGTCAGGCCGGCGTGAATATCATGGAATTCTGCAAGGCGTTCAACGCCAAAACGCAGGAAATGGAAC
>JALWOO010000582.1 GCA_027083485.1 Amylibacter sp.
AGCGTGGTCAGCCCCCAGAATTTCACCTGATCAAGGAAATCTATCATTGAAGCGGTACCTTTGAGACCTTCTCGCGCGCATTAGAGACCGAGATATGCGCCTCGCCAAATCGCTTTGGGATTTTGGATAGGCGGCGGTCGGCAAAATAGGGGGTGGTTTCCAGCAGGGCAGGGTTCTTGTTGGTCGAAACCATAATCGCCTGGGTGTCTCCGATGCGGCGCACGGCGTCGGCATTGAGCAGGTTGTATTCCCGCCGCTGTGAGGTGATCTGTTCGATCCGGTTGCGCCGTTCCTCGATCACCTTCCCGGCGATCTTCTCAAAATACTCGGCGGTGGTCTGGTCGGCTCCGGCATAGGTCAGATAGGTGTTGAACCCGCCCTGAATGGTGCGGGCATATTCCTGCCCATAGCGCGCAGCCAGCTGTGAAAGCGATTGCAGCACGATCGACAAGCTGACCTTGTAGCCCCGGATGGTGTTGGCCACCGAAACAAAGCTCGGAATGTTGGAATGCCCGAATTCGTCATACAGGATATAGACGGGCAGGGTGGTGCGCACCGGCATCCGGCGCATGCAGGCATTGAACACCGAGCGGAAAAACACGCTGGTCCAGAAGCCGTAATATTCCGCATGCTGGGCCGGTATGATGAAATAGAGGATGGTCTTCTCATCACGGATGCTCTCCAGATCAAAAGAGCTTTCGGCGGTGAGCTGCACCAGGTTCTGATTGGTGAAGGCGCGAAGCGCGGTCAGGGCGGTCAGCGCAAAGCTTTGCACGGCGCTGGCGTTTCCGGTTGTGGCCCCCTTCCATTCTTCCCAGAGGGTAGCGTCCTGAGGGTTAAGCGGGTCATACGCCCATTTGATTACGAAATCATCGAGCGGCGCACCATCCGCGCCAAAATTCTGCAAGAGGTGGTAAAGGTTGCCGAGCGTAAACCAGCTCGCATCCTGATAGCCCGCCCGCTGCAAGAGCTTGAGCAGCACGGCCACCAGGCGGATCGCGCCATTGTCCCAGAATTTGTCCTTTTCGCTGTTGCCTGACCCTGCCTTGACCAGGCTTT
>JALWOO010000583.1 GCA_027083485.1 Amylibacter sp.
CGGATTATTTACTGGGGCCGGGGAACAGCTTTTTCGGCTCTCTGGACAGTGGCGACACCGATTGGATCGCTATTCGGCTGAATGTGGGGGCCATTTACAATTTTCAGGGCATCGGTACCGGCGTAAATGCCCTGTCGGATCTGGATACACATCTGAGCCTCTATACCTACAACGGCACCAAAGTCGTGACCGATGATGCCTTGGGGGATGATGGCGACGCCCTGCATTCCGAAATCTGGTTCAGGGCGGAATATACCGGTCTGTATTTTCTGGAAATCGACAGCAGCAATACAGGTGATTATGAAATTGTCACCGATGTGGCCAGCGCGCTGCCGCCTTTCTTTGTCACGGCGGATGAAATCGCCGGTCAGCTCACCCAAGGGTATTGGGCACAAACCGGAGATGGTGCACGGCGCTTTGATGTGAGTGCGGGGGAAACCCTTGCCGTCAGCATTACCGGCCTTACGGCAGCAGGGCAGACCCTCGCAACCAGGGCCCTTGCCGCCTGGACCAGTGTTACCGGTATCAATTTCAATTTTGTGGCCGTTCCCGAAGGCGCGCAAATTGTGTTTGATGATGAAGCCGACGGTGCCTTTTCCACATCCGAGCTGACACCGGCACCCGATCTGGAAAAACCGGTCTATATCACCAAATCCGATGTCAATATCTCTGCCAATTGGCTGGATACCTATGGAACCGGCGTGGATACCTATAGCTTTCAAACCTATATCCACGAAATCGGCCATGCGCTCGGGCTTGGCCATGCGGGCAATTACAACGGTGCGGCCACCTATACCGTCAACAACAAATTCACCAATGACAGCTGGCAAGCAACCGTGATGTCCTATTTCGATCAGGATGAAAACCCGGCAATAGATGGCGATTTTGCCGTCAGCCAAACCCCGATGCTGGCCGATATTCTCGCGATCCAAAGCCTCTATGATACCGCAACCGATCTGCGCACGGGGGACACGGTTTATGGCGTCAACTCCACCGCGGGGGCCTATCTGGATGATGTGCTTTCGCTGGGTAATCCGGTTTCGTTCACCATTCTGGAT
>JALWOO010000584.1 GCA_027083485.1 Amylibacter sp.
TGCCACCAAACGCTATTCGATTCCGGCGGCAGGGGCACGGGTGATCCATCTGGATTCCGTGGCCGAAGAAATGGGGCGGACCTATACGCCAACGCTGAAGCTCTGGGGTGATGCCAAGGCGGGCCTGTCCGATATTGCGCTGGCCATGGGCGACGGCACCGCACAAAAGGCGGGGCGTGCGGAATATCTGGCGGAAATTCCGGCGAAAATGGCGGCTTGGCGGCAGGATGTTTCAGGGCGGCTCGATTCCGATGAAACGCCGGTTCACATGGCGCGGCTGATTACCGAAATCAACAAGGCCCTGCCCGATGACGGCTATCTGATCGCCGATGGCGGTTTTGCGGCCCATTGGGGCGGGTTGCTGTTTGACACCAAAAAAGCCATGCGCAATTTCGTGCCGGATCGCGGTTTTGCCAGCATCGGTTACGGGTTGCCGGGGGCCATGGGTGCGCAACTGGCGGCACCGGATGCCACCGTGATCGGCCTGACCGGTGACGGCGGGTTCAACATGGTGCTGGGCGAATTGGAAACCGCGCGGCGCATGGGGCTGGGCGTGACGGTGATAGTGGTGAACAACGCCGCCTCCGGTTACGTCAAGGCGCTGCAACATCTGATGTATGGCGACGGGAATTACCAATCCTCCGACCTGTCGGAAACCAATTATGCCGATGTGGCCGAGGCCATGGGCTGCCACGGGATCCGGGTTGAAAAACCGGAGGATCTGGCGAGGGCACTGGCCGAAGCCATGGCCGAAACCGACCGGCCCAGCGTGATTGACGTGATGGTCACACGCGATCCGTCGCGCATGTTGCCGGCGGTGGATAACCGCACAGTGAAAATCAAAAAAGGGGATCGGGTGGCCTGATGCTGCCCGCACCAAACAAGCGGGGGACAAACCCCGCATACCGCGAAAACCGTCAGCAACGCGGGCTGACAATTGAAATGGGAGACTTGAAATAATGAAAAAACTGATTTGTTCCGCCGTAGCGGGGGCCGTTATGGCCATGACAAGCGTAACAGGGGCAAGTGCTGCTGAAAACGCACGCCTGAAAATGGGG
>JALWOO010000585.1 GCA_027083485.1 Amylibacter sp.
TCACAGGTGTGTTCAGCCAGCTGGCGGAGGCGGAGGTGGTCATTGGGTATCCTTTTCTTTTCGAGTGCGCTTCAATGTTAATGTGATTTACATTTACATCTGTTCTGCCGATTTTCAAGGGGAGCAATGCAATTTTTCGTCTTTTTTCGTGGAGGCGGGTGAACCGGATGCTTGGCTTTATAGGCAAGAGTCGATAGGTAGGAAATATCTTCACGTATTCCCAAGGGGTTGAGCATGATTGCTAAAGTATCAAAGCAGGTTGTCTGGATGCTGCTGTTTGCCTTTGTTACTGTCACGGCACAGGCTCAAGGGGTAAATTATCTGGGCGAAACCGCCCCGCATGACCGCGCTTTGTGGCAATTGGCTCCTGCGGCGGGGCGGCTTTTGCACGGGGTTTATCCAGGTGGCAAAACCGGAAACGAGGATGATATCACCCCAAAAGACTTGCGCAACTATTCCAAGGCAGTTGGCCGGCCGGTGGCTTGGGTGATGTTTTCCAACAACTGGTTTTCCAACCGGAATTTCCCGATGAAAAAGGCCCGCTGGATCCGGCAGCGCGATGCCACCCCCTATATCCGCCTGATGCTGCGCTCTGACACGGAGCAGGACCATAGCGAGCCGCTGTTCACGCTGGACGCCATTTTGCGGGGTGATTTCGATGCGGATCTGACCAAATGGGGCGAACAGGCCGCAAAATTCGCCACCCCGATCATTAGCGAATATGGCACGGAAATGAACGGCAGGTGGTTTCCATGGAATGCGCGCTGGAATGGGCGGGCGCAGGGGGCAAAACGGTTTCGCGATGCCTATCGCCACATCATAGACGTGACCCGCGCCGCCGGTGCCAGCAATATTATCTGGGTTTTCCACGTCAACAACGCCGATTATCCGGTGCGCAGCTGGAACCGGTTTGAACAGTATTATCCGGGGGATGATTATATCGACTGGCTCGGCGTGTCGATTTATTCCATGCAGGCCCCTTATGAGACCGAAAAAACCAGTTTTGTGAAAACCCTGCCCAAAGTCATGGCGCGCTTTGCCAAAATGGCCCCCAAAAAACCGGTGATCGTGGCGGAATTCGGCACGGATGTGCATAACCGGCGTGAACGGGCGGCGAAATGGGCAGACGGGGCCTTGCGCCAAATGCTCAGCCGGCGCTGGCCGACCCTGATCGGGTTTTCATGGTGGAATGAAACCTGGGAAAACGATAATGATCCGGCGCGCAATACCGATATGCGGGTGCAATCCAGCGCCCCTTTGGCGCGGGTGTTTCGCAAGCACCTGATTACGGCGCGGGTGCAAAACCATCCCTAGCGATCCTGTGGAATAACTCCCAGCCCGCGCAGGTAGATGCCGATCCCGCTTTCCAGCAGGTCTTCCGGTGAATAGGGCGTGTTGGTGCCCGGTTCGCCGCGGGCAAACAGCTCTACCACGCCGTGACTCATGGCCCAAATATGGTTGGCAATCATGTTCGCAGGCGGGCGTTTGTCGGCAGGAATATGCTGACAGAGCGCTTCTGCCGCGCTGACCAGACCGTTCATCGCGCTGTTGGCCACGCTGGCAATCTCCGGATCGCGGTTCAGGTTGATGCCGCTTTCAAACATCGCAATATAATAGCCCGGAAATTTGCGTGCAAAGGCCAGATAGGCACGGCCCACGGCCTCAAACGCGCTCAGGGCCGACGTGTGGTTTTTTTGCTGGGCATATTGCATCAGGTCGCCAAAAATGGCGAAGCCTTGCCGCGCGATTTCGGCGATCAGCTCCTCGCGGCCCTTGAAATGCCGATAGGGGGCTGCCGCAGAAACGCCGGCCTGTTTGGCTGCTTCGGCCATGGTAAAACCGGTGGGGCCTTTTTCCTCGATCAGCTTGATCGTGGCTTTGACCAAGGCCTCGCGCAGGTTGCCGTGGTGATACCCTTTGCGTGCCAAAACGGTTAGCGGGTGTTTTCGGTCAAACGCCGGCGCACATATTCATCGACGCAGGCAATCATCGTATCCATGTGGTCGTTTTCAAAGAAATGGCCGGAGCCTTCCAGAACCTCGTGGGTGATGGTGATGCCTTTTTGCTCGTGCAATTTGGCGACCAGCTCTTCTGTGTCGGCAGGCGGGGCCACGCGGTCACCGGAACCGTTGATAATCAGGCCAGAGGCCGGACAAGGGGCCAGAAAGCTGAAGTCATACATGTTTGCCGGTGGGGATGCGGAAATAAAGCCCGAGATTTCAGGCCGGCGCATCAACAGTTGCATGCCGATCCAGGCCCCAAAGCTGAAGCCCGCAACCCAGCAATGCTTTGCATTCGGGTGTTTGGCTTGCAAATAATCCAGTGCCGCTGCCGCATCGGACAACTCGCCAACGCCCTGATCGTATTCGCCCTGACTGCGCCCCACACCGCGAAAATTAAAGCGTAGCACCGAAAACCCCATGTTAAAAAAGGCATAGTGCAGATTATACACGACCTTGTTGTTCATGGTGCCGCCGAATTGCGGATGCGGGTGCAGAATAATGGCAATCGGGGCGTCTTTGTTTTTTTGCGGGTGGTAACGGCCTTCAAGGCGTCCGTCGGGGCCGGGGAAGATGACTTCGGGCATTCGTGTGTTTGGCTCCGCTCTGGGTAGGTTGCCGCAGTGGAAAAGTCAGTGGTTGACTAATCTACTCGGAAAACCTAGAACAATTCTAAATTAACGCACGGGGATACCCGTACCTTGGCTATAATTCAGTTAAGGTCACAGGTGCCCCGCGTCAACCTTGGCAAGTGGATTACGACCATGAAACTCAGCACAAAAGGCCGATATGCAATGATTGCGCTGGTTGATCTGGCGTTGGAGGCCGGTGACGGGCTGGTTTCCCTTGGGGAAATCTCGGCGCGGCAGAATATTTCTCTGGCCTATCTGGAACAATTATTCGTGCGTTTGCGCCGTGCCGGCATCGTGGAATCGGTGCGCGGGCCGGGGGGCGGCTATCGTTTGGCGCGGGATACCTCATCGATTCGGGTCTGTGAAATCCTGCAAGCGGTCGAGGAAGGCATGGATGCCCTGACCAAGGGCGGCGGTGCTTCCGGTGCGTCCAGCGGCTCGCGGGCGCAATCGGTTTCCAACCGGTTCTGGGAAGGGCTTTCCGCCCATGTCTATGTGTTTTTGCATCAGGCGCGTCTGGAGGATGTGGTGAAAAACCAGATGGCCCCCTGTCCGGCGGTGCCGAACCTGTTTCAGGTGGTGGATGACGAATGACAAACCGCGTTTACCTTGACTGGAATGCCAGCGCGCCACTGCGTCCCGAGGCCCGCGCCGCGATGATCGCGGCGATAGATGTGCTGGGCAATCCGTCGTCTGTGCATGCCGAGGGCCGTGCCTCGCGTGCCATTGTGGAGCGCGCGCGCGGGCAGATAAAAGAGGCCTTCGGGGCCGCTTCTGCGGATATTGTGTTTACTTCCGGCGCAACCGAAGCCGCCGCTCTGGCGCTGGCCGGGCGCGGGCTGGCCTGTAGCGATACGGAACATGATTGCGTGCATGTGTGGTGCGAGCGCCGCCTTGAAACCGGCGCTGACGGGGCGATTGTGGCAAATGGTGACAGCGCGATCCAGTTTGCCAACAGCGAAACCGGCGTGTTGCAGGATTTGCCCGATGGTCTGGCCGTCAGCGATTTCGTGCAGGCCTTTGGCAAGGTTGCTGTCGGGTTTGACTGGTCCGGCGTGCAGATGGGGTTGCTCTCGGCCCATAAGCTCGGTGGTCCCAAGGGCGCAGGTGCGCTGGTGTTGAAATCCGGCATTGATTTGCAGGCGCGCACGCGCGGGGGCGGCCATGAAATGGGCCGCCGTGCCGGTACCGAAAACGTGGTTGGCATCGCCGGTTTTGGCGCGGCTGCCGAGGCTGCGCAGCGCGACATTGCCAATGGCCGCTGGGAAGAAGTCGCCGAGATCCGCGACGCGCTGGAAATACGCCTGCAGGACATGGCACCGGAGGCAATCATTGCCGCGCAAGGCGCAAAACGCCTGCCCAATACCACCAATATCATCGTGCCGGGCTGGCGCGGTGAAACGCAGGTGATGCAAATGGATCTGGCGGGCTTTGCCGTTTCTGCCGGTTCTGCCTGCTCCTCTGGCAAGGTGAAATCCAGTCGGGTTTTGCAGGCCATGGGATTTGACGAACACGCCGCCGCAAGCGCCATTCGCGTTTCCATCGGCCCCGATACAACGCACGATCAGGTCATGGCCTTTGCCGATGCCTGGGGTGCCCAATACAAACGTTTCAAGGCCCGCGTGGCTTGATTGAATATGCCCCTGACGGGGTTTGAAAGGTGATGAACATGGCTGTAACAGAAGACGTAAAAGTCAAAGACGGTGTCGATCAGGATACGGTCGAAGCGGTGCAAACCGTTGGTGAAAAATACAAATACGGCTTTGAGACCGATATCGAAACCGAATACGCCCAGATTGGTCTGAACGAAGACATCGTGCGCCTGATTTCGGAGAAAAACAACGAACCACAGTGGATGCTGGATTGGCGTCTGGCGGCGTTCGAGCGCTGGAAAAATATGGTGGAACCGGATTGGGCCATGGTCGATTATCCGAAAATCGACTTTCAGAACATCTATTAC
>JALWOO010000586.1 GCA_027083485.1 Amylibacter sp.
ATCAGTGATGCCCTTGGGCGGCGCAGGGTTATTCTGGCGGGGCTGGTCGGTTTTCTGGCGTTTTCGCTGGCTTGTGCATGGGCGCAAAATGTGGATCAACTGGTGGTGATCCGGTTTTTTCAGGCACTGGCCGGAAGCAGCACGCTGGTGGCATCGCGCGCGCTTTTGGCGGATATTTACCGGGGCGACAGGCTGGCCCAGAAGAATGCACTGATTTCAATGTTTCTGGCGCTGGCCCCGATGGTGGCTCCGATGATTGGCGGCTGGTTAACGTCCCTTGCGGGCTGGCGGGCGATTTTTTGGCTGCTTGCCGGTGCGACAACGGTTTGCTTTCTGTTCAGCGCCCGTTTTTTGCCCGAAACCCTGCCACCCGCGCGCCGGTTTCCGCTGGACCCGGGCGGGATGCTGCGGGGCTATCGGCTGGTGTTGAAAAACCGTCTGGCCCTGACCTATGCCTTGGCCAGCGCGGGGATTATGGCGGTGTTTTTCACCTATGTGGCGGTGACCCCGTTTTTGTATATCGAGCTTTATGGCATGTCGGTTTCCGCCTATTCCATGATGTTCGGGGCAGGGGCCATGCTGGCGATTGTCGGGAACTCCCTGAATATCTGGGCGGTGGGGCGTTTTGGTTTTCGCCTTGTGCTGCTGGTGCTGGGCATGGCGGTGATGGGCTTTGGCGTGATGCTGTTCAGCGCCGGTTTCGGCCTGTTGGGGCGTTGGGCGATTTATTTGCCGGGGCTGATGTTCATGCCGCTGTTGCATATGGTCGGGGCCAATGCGATTACCGGCGCAATGGAGCAATTCGACTCCGGCAAAGGCGCGGCTTCGGCGCTGTTTTTGTCCTTGCGTTTCGGGGCGGGAATCCTTGCGGTCAGCATCGTGGGCAGCCTTGGGGACGTGAGCGAAATGCGCTATGGGTTGATCGTGTTTGTGTTTGCGGCCCTGTCGGGGGTTGCCGCACAAATGGCGGTGCGATGGGATGAAACGGAGTAGAGAACATGGACGTCACAATTCGCGAATTGCATGCGGGGGATGTGGAGCTGTGGTTGACGATGTAT
>JALWOO010000587.1 GCA_027083485.1 Amylibacter sp.
GGGAAAAGTGGTGCAAAAAGGGGTTGGGCATGATGGGTTTGGGTATGGCCTATACCACGCGAAAACTGGTGTTTCAGGTGGGTGACTACACTGCCATGATTAAAAATCCTGCGATGGCCGGGCCGTTTATCAAGAGCTTTACCGTTATGGGATCTGTTCCACGCGGATAGTTGGTGCTTCGGTTTGCCATTTGATTTCTACCACCTTCAGGTGGCAAATGCGCTCATGCACAGGCGGCCATCAGAGGCCCGCGCCCAAAGGTCGATGCCATTGGCAACAGGCAGGGCGCAAAAGGTGATTTCCTCGGTGTCGAACGCGGGGGAAATCGCGCGAAACTCAAATGTTTTCAGCCCGTCAAGCATGCTCTCGCCAAGCTCGATCAGCTTTTGCGCCAGCAACGGCCCGTGGACCACAAGGTCGGGGTATCCCTCCACATCCCGCGCATAATCGCGATCGTAGTGGATGCGGTGGCCGTTGACGGTAAGGGCGGAATAGCGAAACAGATCCACTGTGGAGAAATGGCGGCTGCGGCGGATCACTTCGTTTGTCGGGGCCGTGGGCGGTGTCGGTGCATTCCGGTCGGTTTCCCCGCGATAGATCAGGCGCTGGGTTTCTGAAATGCACAGGCGGTCGTTCTGGTGGATTTCGTGGGAAATGCTGACAATGGCAAGGGGTCCGGTTTTGCCGGGTTTCTCGCTGACATCGGTGATCCGGCTGCGTTTACTGGCTTTGGTTCCGATAATCAGCGGAGCATGGAAGGTTAGCGACCCCCCTGCCCACATACGCCTTGGCAAGCCAAGGTCGGGAATGAAACCACCGGTTTTCGGGTGACCATCCCGCCCGAGCAGGGCAGATGGCTGCACTTCCCAAAAATGGATATAATGCCAGAACGGCGGCAAGGGGTCGCCTTGTGCCGGTGCGGGGCCGGATCGGTGCAGCACAGCATGCATAGCTGCGGCGCGGGCCGGGTCCATAGTGTCATGCCATTCACGAATTTGTTCCATGTTTCCTTGTTGTCAAAATGGCACAGGCTTGGCAAGGATATCGTGAAGGAGAT
>JALWOO010000588.1 GCA_027083485.1 Amylibacter sp.
CTCTAAGTTATTGACCGTAAAAGTACCTGTTCCTGTTACGCTCAGGTTGCCTCCTAACTGTACGGCGTTTCCTGTAAGGGTTGAGCCGTTTGCAACATCGAAAGTAGCAGTACCGAGGTTTGCAGTATCATCAACTGTGAAGGTTGAGTTGTTGGTGATACTAAGAGCAGCTTTACCGAGGTTACCTGTAAATGTTACATCTCCGTCACTTGTTGCATTGACCGTATCGGCACTCAATCCTGAAAGATCTGCATTGGCTGTTGCGTCAAGATCGGTTACATTGACCGTTCCCTGACCATCGACATTAAGCCCTGTGATATTTGCCGCGGTTGATGTAAGGGTTTTACCGCTGTTGATGGTAAAGAGTTCGACATTGGAAACATTGCCTGCATAAGTTGTGTCATCCGTATAGATCACATGATCATCGTTTGCCGCTCCCCCGGTAATTGTCAAACTTCCGTCGTTTGTATATGCTACAAGATGCTCATCACTTGCAAAATCACTTGCATCGAGATTGCTTGTCAGGTTCGTTATAGTTGCCGTACCGGCACCGTTACCGATAAGGGTAACATTACCTACCGTGATTTTCGCAAGATCGATCGATGTATCGCCGTTGTTCATGACGATTTTTACCGTTCCCGTTCCACTCACAGGTAAAGAGTTGTTCGCTTGGGAGATGGAGAGTGTCAGGGTGTTTGGATTGTTCACAACAATATTTTCAAAGTTTTGTACGGTTGCTAAAGATATATCTACATCATTATTGATATTTAAAGTATCTCCAGTAGAGTGATTACCTCCATCCAAACTGCCTGTGAATGTTCCCGCTTGTGTGAGGTTGACAACATCATCCCCATCCCCTGCACTTACAACATCGTTGAGCCCAACGGTAAGTGTATCGTCATTTGCACCACCGATCACACTCACACTCGAACTCTCTGCCGTCGTATCGGCGACAAGTTTGTTTCCAGCAGTCGTCATGGCAGAAGCGTCTATCTTCGCGACATCGTTCGCATCGTTCAAAGTTAGATCAGAGATGTTGACATCTTGCGTGACAATG
>JALWOO010000589.1 GCA_027083485.1 Amylibacter sp.
CACCCAGCGCGCCGGCACGATCGAAAGCTATGTCAGCGGGGCCCATACCCATGTGTTGACCCAGGGGTTTGACGGGGCTTTGGCCCTGAATGTGATTGCCACCCCGCGCAGTCCGGATGCCAGACCGCCCGCCCAGCTGGTGCCGCGTTTCCGGTATAATCCGGCAATGGAGAGCCTGCCGGCCATCGGCCCCTCTATCCCGCCGTTGTTGCTGCTGCTGTTTCCGGCAATCCTGATGGCCGTAAGCGTGGCGCGGGAAAAGGAAATCGGCACCATTACCAATTTCTATGTTACCCCCACCAGCCGGATAGAATTTCTGGTCGGCAAGCAGCTGGTTTATATCGGTATTACCCTGTTGAATTTCGCCATTCTGACCGCGCTGGTCGTGACCGTGCTGGGTGTGCCTTTGCGGGGCGATCCGATCGCGCTGGTGTTCGGCGCACTGCTCTATGCGGTGGCAGCTACCGGTTACGGGTTGATCGTGTCAACGCTGGCCAGCACGCAGGTCACGGCTGTTTTTGCCGCCGCGATCCTGTCGGTGATGCCCACATTGCAGTTTTCCGGCATGATTACCCCTGTGTCCTCGCTTGAAGGGGCAGCCCATATCATGGGCACCCTTTGGCCGACCACATGGTACATGGGCATCAGCGTCGGTGTCTTTACCAAAGGGCTGGGGCTGGCGGAACTGTCCGGCCATATCGCCCGTCTGGCCCTGTTCGGCCCCATCCTGACCGGCATTGCCGTGTTGACCTTGCGTAAACAGGAGAAATGATCATGCGGCGTTTGGAAAATATTTTCTGGCTTTCGGGCAAAGAACTGAAAAGCGTGCTTGGTGATCCGGTGATGGTGATCCTGATCATGTGGTCCTTTGTTGTGGCTGTTTTGCTGGAGGCCAGCGGCGCGGGAGATACCGTCTATAATGCGGCAATCGCCATTCTGGACGAGGACAATTCCACCCTGACCCGTCATCTTGCCGGTGCCTTGGGGCCGCCGTGGTTCCAGCTGCCGATGATGATTACACCGGATCAGGTAACGCCGGAAATGGACTCGGGACGG
>JALWOO010000590.1 GCA_027083485.1 Amylibacter sp.
CCAGCTTGCCTTTAATCTGGGGGGGACAGGCATCTTCGTTGGGACAGTAATGGGCGGCTTCGCCTTCCTGGCGGACAAGCGGCGTGCCGCATTCGGGACAACGGTCGATAAACTGCACGGGTTGTGCCCCGGCCGGCCGTTTGTCCAGGTTTACCCCGGTAATTTTCGGAATGATTTCGCCGCCTTTTTCCACGTACACCGTATCGCCGATGCGCACGTCCAGTTGGGCAATGATGTCGGCATTGTGCAGGCTGGCCCGTTTTACGGTGGTGCCTGCCAGCAAAACCGGCCGCAGGTTGGCCACGGGCGTTATGGCTCCGGTGCGGCCTACCTGATAATCAATGGATTCCAGAATGGTTTCTGCCTGTTCAGCCTTGAATTTGTAGGCAATGGCCCATCGCGGGTTTTTGGCCGTGTATCCCAGTTGCTGCTGCAAGGCCAGGTCGTTCACCTTGATGACAATGCCGTCGATATCGTAAGGCAAATGGTTTCGTCCTTTGTCCCAGTCATTGATGTACTCCATTATCTGTGCCATGTTGCGGCAAATGGCCATGTTGTCTGATACTTTCAGCCCCCACGATTTGGCTTTTTTCAGGGCATCGTAGTGGGTTTTTATGCCGGGCAGTTCGTGGGGGATGTAGTAAAGGAAAGCATCCAGTTTGCGTTTGGCCACCTCTTTGGGGTCCTGCATTTTCAGCGAGCCGGCGGCCGCATTACGGGGATTGGCAAAAGGGGCATCGCCGATTTCTTCCCGTTCGCGGTTCAACCGTTCAAATTCGGCCCGGGGCATCAGGATTTCACCGCGTATTTCCAGTTCCGGCGGAAAATCGCCGCGCAACCGCAACGGGATGCTACGGATGGTTTTTACGTTTTGGGTCACATCGTCGCCCTGCACCCCGTCGCCGCGGGTAACGGCTTGTGTAAGGAGTCCGTTTAAATAGGTAAGGCTGATGGCCAGCCCGTCGTACTTGAGTTCGCAGACGTATTCCACCTCTTTTCCCACCGTTTTGCGCACGCGGGCGTCAAATTCTTTGATTTCTTCCAGCGAATAGCTG
>JALWOO010000591.1 GCA_027083485.1 Amylibacter sp.
ACAACCTTTTTGCGATCCGTGGGGCGGGCTTCGCATTCGACCTCGCCCATGGCATCGGCTTCATAGGTGGAATACATATAGGGGGTCTGGGCCTCGAATTCGGCGGCACAGGTATCGATGCGCTTATAGACGGCGACTACACCGAGTTTGGTGCGTAACAGGCGGACTTCGCGTTCGGTTTTACCGGTCAATTCGGCAAGGCGTGCATCGGTGAAACCATAGATTTTCAACCTGCGAATGGCTTTTTCATCCTCTGGCAGGCCGTTTTCTTGCAGGTTTACCTCTATCTGGATGATTTCCCGAATACGGGCGAGGAACCACGGATCGAATTTGGTGATCTGGTGGATTTCGTCATCGGAGAACCCGAAGCGCATGGCGTGGGCGATGTTCAGCATCCGGTTGGGGGTTTGCAGGGCCAGCTCGCGGGTCAGGGCCTTGTCGATGGCCATTTGCGCATCGGCATCCGCCCCGCGCAGGATAAAGGCAAGGCTGCCGGAAGGGTCGGCCTCGCGAATGATGGCATCGGCGGCGGGCATGCCGTCGATGGACATTTCGTTGAAACCGTTCAGGCCGGTTTCCATGGAGGCCAATGCTTTTTGCAGGCTTTCATGTATGCTACGGCCAATGGACATGACTTCGCCCACGGATTTCATGGCGGTGGTGAGTGTGGCCTCTGATCCCGGAAATTTTTCAAAGGCAAAGCGCGGGATCTTGGTGACCACATAATCAATGCTCGGTTCAAATGACGCCGGTGTCACCTTGGTGATGTCATTGTCCAGCTCGTCCAGCGTATAGCCGACGGCCAGCTTGGCCGCGACCTTGGCAATGGGAAAGCCGGTGGCTTTGGAGGCCAGCGCAGAGGAGCGCGACACGCGGGGGTTCATTTCGATGACCACCATGCGCCCGTCAGCAGGGTTGACCGCCCACTGCACATTTGATCCGCCGGTTTCCACCCCGATTTCACGCAGCACATTGATGCTGTGGGTCCGCATCATCTGGTATTCTTTGTCCGTAAGGGTCAGGGCAGGGGCCACGGTGATGCTGTCACCGGTATG
>JALWOO010000592.1 GCA_027083485.1 Amylibacter sp.
GCCTTGCACCAGCCATCCGATGCCGGCGTCAACCGGCACAGGGCCGGCGGGATATGGCAGTTTTGCAACCAGTAACGGGGGCGATCAGGGGGCTGCATTCAGAAGCCTTTCAAATCAAAGGCGTGGACTTCTGCCAGCATTTCAACAAAGCGGTCCGCCACATACCCGATTGCCTTTTCACCGGTCTGCACGCGGGCCTTGCTGGCGTCACCACAGGCCCCTTGCGGGTTCAAATCGCCCGCCTTCCAGCCGATCTTGCCCCCCATACCCAGCCCGAGATGGCGGGTCTCCCTGTTCAGATCCTCAATGCGCGAGCGGAAATTCTGCGCCTTGTCCATCCCGCATTTATCCCCGTGCAGCACCAGCATCATCGAGGTTTCCAATTCGCCCGCGTGAATGCCATAGGTGGCTTCATGATCCGAAATCAAACCCTCCGGCAGCCCCAGCCCGAACCAGTTGCACGAAAACGTCGCGATGCCATGCGCCACCCGCAAATCCCGCGCCACCATATCCATGGGGGCCACCTGCCCGCCGTGGCTGTTGAAAAACACCAACCGGCGCACACCTGCTGCGGCAACGCAGGCCCCGATTTCCATCCACATGGCAATCAGCGTCGGCGTGGAAAAGGACAGAGACCCCGGAAAATCCAGATGCTCCGTGCTTTTGCCCACCGGCATTGTCGGCAGGAACAACACCGGTAGATCACCGCGTTCGGCCAACCGCTCTACCGTTGCCCGCACCAGCCCGCGATTGATATCTGTATCCACCGACAGCGGCAAATGCGGACCGTGTTGTTCAATCGCCCCGATCGGCAGCACCACCACCGGATCATCGGCAATCAAATCGGCCAAAGCCGCGCTTGTGTGGTTCGCCCAATAAAACCGGTCCGCATTTTTCATATGACCTCCAGCCGTCCATCCAGATAGGACACATCCTCAAGCGGACCCACGGCGCGCAAATGCGCGGCAATCACGTCGCGATACACAAGCGAGGTGTTTTTCATTGGTAACCGGCGCATGTCAAAGCCGCGAATATCGCCCTGCACCCCGCCCC
>JALWOO010000593.1 GCA_027083485.1 Amylibacter sp.
GTGTCCCCATTTCTCGGTGGTGGAGACCATCAACGGCCTGATGCGCCGCGCCATCGGCCGTCACAGCCTGTGGGACCGCCAGCCCCTGCCGCGCCTGCAGCCGGACGGCAGCCTGCTGCGCACCAGCCGCTGGTACTGGGTCCCGACCCTGGTGGCGGTGTTCGGCTTCGCCTTCCTGTGGGCGCTGGTGCTGCTCACCTACCTGCTGCCGCCGGCCGAGATCTACGGCAACCTGGTGCACGGCACCCTGACGCGCAACCAGACGGTGTTCCTGCCCGCCGCCCCGGATCAGCGGTTTGATATCGACGCCCGGGGCCAGCACCACAGCGCCGACGCCTTGCGGTCCGCCAATTTTATGGGCCGACAGGGTCAGCATATCAACACCAAGATCAATCATATCCACAACAATTTTGCCAAAACCCTGAACCGCGTCGCAATGCACCATGGCCCCCGACGATTTGGCGATACGAACGATTTCCTGAACGGGTTGAATAACGCCGGTTTCATTGTTAACCAGCATCACCGAAACCAGTGCCGGAGATGTCAATCCATGCAATTTTTCAGCCAGATCATCAACGTTGACACAGCCCCGATCATCGACCGCGATCACATCATGATCAACCACCGAACGCACCGACGGGTGCTCGATGGCCGATGCCAGCACCGTTTTACCAACGCCGCCTTTTAGGGCCATATTGTTGGCTTCGGTACCATTTCCCGTGAAAACAACCCGGTCGGGCCGGACATTGATGGCGGCGGCGACTTTATCCCGGGCATCTTCAATAATGCGCCTGACCGCACGCCCGGGGCCATGAACCGATGATGCGTTGCCGATGACGCCCATCGCCCCCGTCACCGCATCGGTAACGGACGGCTTTACCGCAGTCGTCGCGTTATGGTCCATGTAAAGTCCGTTTTTCATTGATTGCCAATGACCTGCCTGAATGTGTAAGAAGCTATTGCGCCGCGATCACGGGTTTATCGGATTTATCGGATTTATCGACCAGATAATCCAGATCAACTTCGCCGACCCGTTTGCCGACAACATCGGAC
>JALWOO010000594.1 GCA_027083485.1 Amylibacter sp.
TCTAAGGTGGCCGGGTCTCAAGTGTTAGCACTCGCCACCGTTGAGTGCTAACAGCAGGATAGGTAGGCAACCTGTGGTGCAGAGTCAAGGCAATGAACCGGAGTTTATAGATTTTTGCGAAAAATTCCCGACGGGGGTTCTGAGCTATAAGACCAGTCTGGCAAATGTGCGACTACGCGAAGAAACCAGAAAAAAGAAACGGCTCTCGGTGAGCCGGTTTTTTCCCGATGCCGAATAGCGGGCCATTGTGCGGGCCGGACGGGAAAACGGTGTTGCCAAAAAGGGCCTGCATAAACAGTCCCCTAAAACGATCCGGAATTTTCTGTCTACGCCCTAGGTGGCTCGCTACTGCAAACACCCTTCCGGCGTTTGATCCAGCTTCCATTGCTCCACCGGCATGGCGCGAAATTGGGTGCGCAGCTTTTTGACTGGTTGATCCCCGATAGCAAGCTCCCAGCGCCCGGCCAGATAATTCACATCACAGCTGCCAAAGTTGTTCAGGTCCAGTGTGTCGCGCCAGCTATAGGTAAACCCCGCCACCCGCATCGCGCCTTTGCGATAGGCCAGCGTTAGGACCTGTTTCCAGCGTCCGCGCCCGATGGCCTCGTTTTGCGAGATGATTTGCAGGCCCGACTCCCCGCGCGCGATCAGCTCCGCATCCTGCCCCCACATCGGCCCAACCGAGGCCACATCTACCGCGAAAACCGACGGGCGGGCGTTGGCGTCATTCAGGTCAACGCCCTTGGAGGACAGATACAGCCACAAATCCGCGACACCGTGCAGGCTGTCGATCAGCACCGCGCGGTCTTTGGCTCCGTCGCTGTCAAAATCACCAGTCACCACGCCAATCACCTGATGCGGGGCAATGCCGCTCATCTGGGCGCTGGCCAGCGTGGGCAAAAACAGGCCTAATAAAAATAAGAAACGCATTTTCTACTCCCCGTGCTTGTTGTTCTGTCCACTGTGGCATATTTTAACTTCATGACTACAGCTTTTATCACACACCCCGATTGTCTTAATCACATAAACCCGCCGGGCCACCCTGAACAGGTCGCGCGGCTGGAAGTGATTTTACAAGCCCTTGCCGGCTTTGATGATCTGTTGCGCGTGGATGCGCCCATGGCCGAGGATGCAGATATCCTGCTGGCACATCCGCCGGAACATCTGTCGGCGATCAAATCCGCTGCCCCCGAACACGGCACCTGTGCGCTGGATGCGGATACGCATATGTCCAGCGGATCACTGACCGCCGCCTATCGCGCGGTCGGGGGCAATATCAAGGCCGTGGATATGGTGATGGCAGGGCAGGCGACAAACGCCTTTTGCGCGCTGCGCCCGCCGGGACACCACGCGGAAAAAACAACGCCCATGGGGTTTTGCCTGTTTGGCAATGTGGTGATTGCAGCGCGTCATGCGCTGGAGCGACACGGGCTGGAACGGGTGGCGATTGTGGATTTCGATGTGCATCACGGCAATGGCACACAGGATCTGGTCTGGGATGACGACCGCATTCTGTTTTGCTCGACCCAGCAAATGCCGCTTTATCCCGGCTCCGGTGCCGCCCATGAACGCGGTGCCCACAACAATGTGCTGAATATTCCGCTGGCTCCGGGGTCTGACGGGGCGGATATGCGCGCCGCTTTCGCCGATCAGATTCTGCCCGCACTGGAACGGCATGCCCCGCAAATGATTCTGGTCTCTGCCGGTTTTGATGCCCATACCGCCGATCCGCTGGCCAACCTGAATCTCACCGAAGCCGATTTTGCGCAAGCCACCCGTGCCCTGTGTGATTTCGCGGCAAAACATTGCGAAAACCGGCTGGTCTCGACTCTGGAAGGCGGATATGATTTGCAGGCACTGGCTGCATCGACTGCGGCCCATGTGGCGGTTTTGATGGAGCAAGGCAAATGAGCAACACTTCTGTATCCGAAATGTCCTATGAGCAGGCCATGGCCGAACTTGAACAGGTCGTGACCCGTCTGGAAAGCGCCTCTGTGCCGCTTGAGGACAGCATCAAGCTCTATGAACGCGGGGCTGAGCTGAAAAAACGCTGCGAGGAGTTGCTCAAACAGGCCGAAGAAAAAGTCGCCCTGATCACCCTTGGCGCGGACGGTGCGCCTGATGGGTTGAAACAGGTCGAAGGCTGATTCATGTCCTTTCCCGAACAACTGGCCGCCTGTGCTTCACAGGTGCAATCAACGCTGGATGCGCTGCTGCCTACGGTGGCGCAAAGCCGTGTTGCCGAACCGATGCGCTATGCGGTGATGAATGGCGGCAAACGTCTGCGGGCGTTTCTGGTGCTGGAAAGCGCGCGACTCTACGGGGTGGAACAGACCGCCGCCTTGCGGGTGGCTGCCGCGATTGAATCCATCCACGCCTATTCGCTGGTGCATGATGATTTGCCCTGCATGGATGACGATGATCTGCGCCGGGGTAAACCGACCGTGCATATCAAATGGGATTATGCCACGGCGGTTCTGGTCGGTGATGCTTTGCAAAGCTTTGCCTTCGAGGTTCTGGCCCAGCCCGAAACCTCTGCCAATGCCGATATCCGCTGCAATCTGGTCGCCACCCTCGCGCATGCCGCCGGTGGCTGTGGCATGGTGCTTGGCCAGGCGCAGGACATCGCCGCCGAAACGGCTGCGCGGGGGTTGACCCTGACCGAAATCACCGAATTGCAGGCCAATAAAACCGGTGCCCTGATCCGCTGGTCTGCCCAAGCAGGTGCGATGCTGGCCGGACAGGATACAACACTGATGCGCGATTATGCCACCGCCATCGGGTTGGCCTTTCAAATTCAGGATGACGTGCTGGACATAGAGGGCGACGCCGCCGCCGCCGGCAAACGCCTGCAAAAAGACGCAGACGCCGGCAAAGCGACATTCGTTTCCCTGCTGGGGCTGGACGCCGCCAAAAAACGCGCCAATTCTCTGGTAACCGAGGCCTGCGATGTGCTGGCCCCGCTTGGGGAACGGGCGGAACCGCTCCGGCAGGTCGCGCGCTTTATTGTTGCGCGCAAAATGTGATAGGCTGACAGTATGAGTGATAACCGCCCCCAAACGCCGCTGCTGGATCGTGTGAATGCGCCCGAGGATCTGAAACAGTTTTCGGATGCGCAACTGCGCCAGTTGGCCGATGAATTGCGCGCGGAAACCATTTCTGCCGTGTCTGAAACCGGCGGCCACCTTGGGGCTGGCCTTGGCGTGGTGGAACTGACCACCGCCATTCACGCGGTGTTCGATACCCCGCGCGACCGGCTGATCTGGGATGTGGGCCACCAGTGTTACCCCCATAAAATCCTGACCGGCAGGCGCGACCGCATCCGCACTTTGCGCCAGCCGGACGGCCTGTCCGGTTTCACCAAACGCGCCGAGAGCCGTTTTGACCCCTTTGGTGCCGGCCACAGCTCCACCTCGATTTCCGCAGCCCTCGGCTTTGCCGTGGCCCGCGATCTGGGCGGAGCGCCCGAGGATGGTTTGGGCGACGCTATCGCGGTGATCGGCGATGGTTCCATGTCGGCAGGCATGGCTTACGAGGCAATGAACAACGCGGGCCATTTGAAAAAACGCCTGTTTGTGATCCTGAACGACAATGAAATGTCGATCGCCCCGCCGGTGGGGGCGCTGTCCTCCTATCTGTCGCGGCTTTATGCGGAAGAGCCGTTTCAGGACCTGAAATCCGCCGCCAAAAGCGCCATGTCCCTGCTGCCGCCGCCCTTGCGCGACGGGGCCAAACGCGCCAAGGATATGGTCAAGCACATGGCCGTTGGCGGCACCCTGTTCGAACAGCTCGGCTTTTCCTATGTAGGGCCGATTGACGGTCACGATATGGAACAGCTGCTGAACGTGCTGCGCACCGTAAAACAACGCGCCACCGGCCCGATGCTGATCCATGTGCTGACCAAAAAAGGCAAAGGCTACGCCCCGGCCGAAGCCGCAAGCGATTGCTATCACGGGGTTGCGCGGTTTGATGTGGGCAGCGGCAAACAGCATAAATCCCCGTCCAACGCCCCCAGCTACACTAAAGTTTTTGCTGAAAGCCTGATCAAAGAGGCCGAAAAAGACGATAAAATCGTGGCCGTTACCGCCGCCATGCCCGACGGCACCGGTCTGAACCTGTTTGCGGAACGCTTTCCGAACCGCTGCTTTGATGTGGCGATTGCCGAACAACACGGCGTGACCTTCAGCGCAGCCCTTGCGGCAGGGGGCATGAAACCGTTTTGCGCCATGTATTCCACCTTCCTGCAACGCGGCTATGATCAGGTGGTGCATGACGTGGCCGTGCAGCGCCTGCCGGTGCGTTTCGCCATTGACCGCGCCGGTCTGGTGGGAGCGGATGGTCCTACCCACGCCGGCTGTTTTGACATTGCCTTTCTCGCCAACCTGCCTGATTTCGTGGTGATGGCCGCCGCAGACGAAGCCGAGCTGGCCCATATGGTCGCCACTGCCGCCGCCATCAATGACCGCCCCTCGGCATTCCGCTATCCGCGCGGCGAAGGTGTGGGCGTGGACATGCCCGAACAGGGCATGCCGCTGGAAATCGGCAAAGGCCGCATCGTCAAACAGGGAAGC
>JALWOO010000595.1 GCA_027083485.1 Amylibacter sp.
GTGTGGCCTGACCGCCTTTGGCCTGAATGCGGTCGTCCAGTTCCTCCAGCGCGCCGGTGGTGCGGGCGAGGGCGAGGATGTGATAGCCGTTTTCGGCCAGAGCTTCGGCTGTGGCCGCGCCAAAGCCGCGGGATGCGCCGGTAATCAGGGCAAGTTTGGTCATTTTTTCGATTCCTGCAGTTTAAAGCCCGCGTTGAGTTTATCGCTTGGCCGGACCGGATATTCGCCGGAGAAACAGGCATCGCAATATTCCGGGCAGGTGTTGTTGCGCCCTGCGTCGATGCCGCAAGCGCGATACAGACCGTCCAGCGAGACGAATTCCAGACTGGCCACATTCAGGTGCTTGCACATTTCGGCCGGTGACATGGTTGCGGCCAGCAGCTTGTCGCGGTCCGGCGTGTCGACCCCGTAAAAGCAGGGCCACATGGTGGGCGGGGAGGCAATGCGGAAATGGACCTCGAGCGCGCCGGCATCCAGGATCATTTCCTTGATTTTGCGGCTGGTGGTGCCCCGCACCACGCTGTCATCCACCAGAATGACCCGCTTGCCCTTGATCAGGGCGCGATTGACGTTCAGTTTCAGGCGCACGCCCATGTTGCGGATCTGTTCGGTCGGTTCAATAAAGGTGCGGCCCATGTACTGGTTGCGGATAATGCCCATGGCATAGGGGATGCCGCTTTGCTGGGCGTAACCGATGGCCGCAGGGGTGCCGCTGTCGGGGACAGGGCAGACCAGATCGGCGTCAACGGGGGCTTCTTTGGCCAGTTCAACGCCGATGCGGCGGCGGGTTTCATAGACGGACTGGCCGCCAAGGATGCTATCGGGACGGGAAAAATAGACGCGTTCGAAAATACAGGGGCGGGGGGCGCGTTTTTCAAAGGGGTAGCTGCTCTCGATGCCGTTTTCCGTGGCGATGATCATTTCGCCCGGCTCTACCTCGCGGATGAATTCGGCCCCGATGATGTCCAGCGCGCAGGTTTCCGAGGACAACACCCAGCCATCGCCGATTTTTCCCAGCACCAGCGGGCGCACGCCCAATGGGTCGCGCACACCGATCAGTTTGGTGCGGGTCATGGAGACAATCGAAAAGGCCCCTTCCACACGGCGCAGCGCATCCTTGAGCCGTTCGGGCAGGGTGGCCTGAAAGGAGCGCGCGATCAGGTGGATGATGCATTCACTGTCGGACGAGGATTGAAAGATGGAGCCGGCCGAGATCAGTTCCTTGCGCAGTTGCAAGGCGTTGGTCAGGTTGCCGTTATGGGCTATGGCACAGCCGCCAAGGGAAAATTCGCCAAAGAAGGGTTGCACATCGCGAATGGCGGTGTTGCCTTTGTTGCCAGTCGTAGAGTAGCGCACATGCCCGATGGCGATTTTGCCGGGCAGGGTTTTCATAAGGGATTCTTTGGTGAAATTATCGCGTACATAGCCAAAACGGCGGGCAGAGTTGAAGCCCATTTCAGGATCATAAGAAACAATGCCGCCGGCCTCTTGGCCGCGATGTTGCAAGGCGTGTAGGCCGAGTGCTACGAAATTTGCGGCGTCTTGCAGGCCAACGATGCCGAAGACCCCGCATTCTTCCTTGAGTTTGTCGTCATCAAACGGGTGCGCATAGAAAGGGGTGGTTTGGCTGAGCATGGGGCAGATCCGATATAGCAGCAATCGCGGTCTCTTTAGTGCGGTTTGCAATCAGAGTCACGCAGATATTCAGCAAGAAACGGGTCGTTTGGTCGCTGGCAATCCCTTATCGCGGTGCAAAGGAGATTTTTTGATGCTGGATACCTATGTTGCCTTGATCTTGTTCTTGTTTCCGCTGGCCTATAGTCTGGGGCCGGGGAACCTGTTTTTCATGGCCAACGGGGCGCGGTTCGGGGTTTGGGCGACTGTGCCGGCCAATCTGGGATATCACCTTGCAACCTTTGGTGTGACGTTACTGGTCGGGGTGGGGGTGATCCACGGGGCGATGCGGTTTCCGGCCCTGTTTCTGATCCTGAAGGGGGCCGGCGCGGCCTATGTGGCGTGGCTTGGCTGGCGGATCGCGCGCGCCGGTGTTGTGGAGCGGGTGCCTGTGGCACGGGTTGCCGGATTTTGGGATGGCTTTTTGCTGTTGTTGCTGAACCCTAAGGGGTACCTGATTATGTTGTTGATGTTTTCACAATTTGCGCAGGCCAATGTCTGGGTTGTGAGTGACGTGTTCACCTTGAATAACATGCTGGCCTTTGTGATCTGGACCGTGCTTGGTGACAGGCTTGCGCGCCGGTTTCGACAGCCGGAATCTGTGGTCTGGTTGAATACTGTGCTTGGCGGGATGTTGATTGCCGTGGCCGTCTGGATGCTTTGGGCATAAAAAAGGGGCCGCGAAAGGCCCCTTTGGTACAGCCGGTCCGGATCCGGTTATGTATCGGATCCGTCTGTCTTGGGGGTGGTTCCGGTGCTGCTGCCACATTGGCCGACAAAGCTTTCGTATTGGGCCGAAAGCCAGGATGGCACCTCGCTTGGGGCCATAGCGGCCAGTTTGGCCTGGCTATCGGCCAGAACGGCGCGTGATTTGCTGTTTTCCACGATGGGCAGGCGATCCCCGACCGGAAAGATGTTGTCATAGAGGATAAAGGCGATCAGGACCAACAGGATGCCGCGGGCCATGCCGAACAGAAAGCCAAGCCCCTGATCCACGGCACCAAGGGCGCTGCGCTGGATCATGCCGGAAAACAGCGGTGTGAAAATGGATACGACAATCAATGCCACAGCAAAGACCAAAGCAAAGGCCACAATCAGTGACAAGGTGCAATTGCCGCCAACAATATCGCTGACCACGGGAATTTCCTTGATCAGGGGCACCACTTGCGGAGTGAACAATTTGGCGACAACCGCCGCTGCAACCCAGCCGGCGATGGACAGGATTTCCCGCACCAGACCACGCGAATAGGCAAGGATTGCCGAAATCAATACTATGACGGCAACACCGCCGTCTACAATTGTGAAACCTTCCATAGTTCCCCCTACTCAGTGTTCGTCGCATCAAACGGGTCGCGCGAAATGCAAAAACAGTCGTTTACGTTCCCTTTGGTCCTGCCTATAGGCCAAATGGTGCCAAAGATAAACCGCCCTAGTCGTCGATTTCCCCGAAACATTGGGTGATGAAATCGGCAACGTCATTTATTTTCTGCACCTTCATGCCTGATTCGCCGGCAAGTTTCATCCTTGAAGGTGCGTAAGCACATGAAAAACCGAGCTTCTGTGACTCTTTTAACCGTGCTTCGGCCTGCGCGATTGGTCGCAGGCCGCCAGAGAGGCTGATTTCGCCAAAAACCACGGTGTCGCCGCGCAGGCTCACGTCCTGCCTTGCAGAGACCAGCGCCGCGGCCACGGCAAGATCGGCGGCCGGTTCGGAAATCCGCATGCCACCGGCAATGTTGAGGTACACATCCATACCGTTAAAGCTCAGACCACAGCGGGATTCAAGCACGGCCAAAATCATCGACAAGCGGCCGCTATCCCAGCCAACAACCGTGCGGCGGGCATTGGCAAGCGAGGATTGCGCCACCAATGCCTGAATTTCCACCAGCACCGGACGGGTGCCTTCGACACCGGCAAAAACAACGGAACCGGGGGCCGGTTCTTCGCGTTCGGACAGGAATAATGCAGAGGGGTTGGTGACCTCTTTCAGGCCGGCTCCGGTCATTTCAAACACGCCGATTTCATCGGCAGGGCCAAAGCGGTTTTTGACGGCGCGCAGAATGCGGAACTGATGGCCGCGCTCGCCTTCGAAATACAGAACCGTATCGACCATATGTTCGACCACACGCGGACCGGCGATTTGGCCGTCTTTGGTGACATGGCCGACCAGCACCACGGCAACCCCTTGGCGTTTGGCAAAGGTGACCAGTTCATGGGCCACGGCACGCACCTGCGATACAGACCCCGGTGCGCTATCCACGTGATCGACCCACATGGTTTGAATGGAATCGATAATCACCAGATCGGGGTTTTCAGCTTCCAGCGTGGTCAGGATATCGCGCAGGTTGGTTTCTGTGGCCAGCAGCATCGGTGCGTGGTCCAGACCAAGCCGGCGGGCGCGCATGCGAATCTGGCTTTGGGCTTCTTCGCCGGAAACATAAATGGCCTTGTGCCCGCCGAGCGAAAACCGGGTGGCTGCCTGTAGCAAAAGCGTGGATTTCCCGATGCCCGGGTCCCCGCCCACCAGAATTGCACTGGCATCCACCAGCCCGCCGCCAAGCGCGCGGTCCAATTCGCCAATGCCAAAGGAGCGCCGTTCCAGAGGGGCGTCCTCGCTTGACAGATTGCCAAGCTCGATGCGCTTGCCCTTGTTTGCGCCAAGGGTTTTGCCTTTGGGTCCGGTGGACAGGGGGGCGGCCTCCTGAATGGAATTCCATTCGCCACAGGTGGCACAGCGGCCCGCCCATTTTTTATGTGCAGCCCCGCAAGCAGAGCAGGTATAAGAAGATGATGTTTTAGCCATGGCCGCAGTTGTGGCCTAGCCAATGGCAAGGTTCAAGTGTTCATTGATATAGACAACCGCCCACCAGGTTAGAACTACCGCGCCAAAGCCGGC
>JALWOO010000596.1 GCA_027083485.1 Amylibacter sp.
GCCGAATGCAAATGCCGACGGTGATGATATGGGAGTTGCCGACACTATGACTGTTGGAACATGTGCTACAGTAAATGATGATGAAGATTCTTTAGTACCACCATTATTGGCAGATACACAAGTTGCTCCTAGTATAGATGTTTCAGTGATAAATACTACAGCATCTGATGCAACCCTTGCGTGTTGGGTTGATTACAATGGTGATGGAACTTTTGACAATGCCACAGAGCGAGGATCAATTGTAGTAAGTGCCTCAGGGATTGCAACTGTAATTTTACCAGATGTTCCAGCTACAGCGAGTACTGATACAGGTGGTGCTACCTTTATGCGATGCAGGATTGCAAGTAATGCTTCAGAAGTGGCAGACGCAACAGGTGCTGCGGCTAATGGTGAAGTTGAAGATTATCCTGTTTTGATTACCCCCTCACAAGATTGGGGTGATGCACCTGATACAAGTGTTGGAAACGGCTCAGGTGATTATTCAACTTTAGTCAGTGATAATGGCCCTCGTCATACCTTGGATGCAACGTTATTTATGGGAACTTGTGTGGATGATGAAGTAAATGGACAACAAACAGCTAATGCAGATGGAGATGATAGTGGTGCATCTAACATAAATACATATGGAACTTGTGCAACTGCCAATGATGATGAAGACAGCTTAACTCCTCCTTCATTACAAGATGGACAAGTCGCACCGAGTTTTAATGTCAGTGTTGTAAATACCACAGGAGCGGATGCAACTCTAGCCTGTTGGATTGATTATAATGGTGATGGCGTGTTTAATAATGCCACAGAACGTGGCGCGGTTACCGTTGCAAATGTAGCGACATCAGCGACTATTACCATGCCCAATGTCCCAGCTACAGCTGTAGCCGATACAGGTGGAGCCAGTTATATGCGTTGTAGAATAGCGACACTGCCAGCAGATGTAGCCAATTCAACAGGAGTAGCTGCCAATGGTGAGGTGGAAGATTATCCTGTTAATTTCAGCAACTCCGACTTTGGTGATGCACCCGATAGTTTTGGAACAGTATTAGCTAGTAC
>JALWOO010000597.1 GCA_027083485.1 Amylibacter sp.
CCGAATGGCTGGAAGAGCATATCGACGACGATAACCTGACCGTGCTAGAGGTGCGTTATTACCCGCATCGCTACCTGACAATCGGCCATATCCCCGGGGCAGTGCAAGTGGCTCGGTTCTTGGATCTTGGGGATAATACAGGTCAGGGCACCCTGATGAAATTCCCCTCTCGCGAAGCCTTTCAGGCCACCTTGCGCGCTTGGGGCGTAAATAATGACAGCACCTTGGTACTCTATGACGATAGCGCCTCGGCTCTGGCCTCGCGGCTATACTTCCTGCTCAAGCTTTACGGTTTCAACATGGACCATGTGAAAATCCTGAACGGAGGCACCGTGGCCTGGCAGGCCTTTAACGATCTGGAACAGGAAGAGGTGTTTCCCGAGGCGGGGAACGTGACCCTTTCTGAGGCCAACCCGGACCTGTTTGTCGAGTGGACCAGTGTTTATGATAACGTGGTCGCGCGGCGCGACCCGCAATTCGTGCTGATAGATGCCCGCCCTCGCAAAGGCTATACCGGCGAAGTGCTGACCCATGCGGTGCGCGCGGGGCATATTCCGGGCGCGCTGAGCATTGTCAGCCTTGACGGGATCACCAAAGACGGCGAACAGCAATGGCTGCCGCTCTCGGATATTGCCGATATGTATGCGGATATTCCCAAGGATAAAACTATCTATGTGTACTGCCATGACGGTTTCCGCATGAGCCTTGCCTATCTGCAACTCACGGCGCTCGGCTATAGCGATGTGCGACTTTATAACGGTGGCTGGGGTCATTGGGGTAACAAATTCTCGTTGCCCGTGGTGCTCGGGGATAAGCCCTTTGATGATGCTTTCAAGCTATAGGAATCTGCAATGAAGCTTTTTGCCCTTGCTCTGGCCCTTCTGGCCGCCCCCGTATTTGCCGCAGGGTTGGAAGTGCAGCCCGTAACTGACAATACCTATGCGCTGGTTGGCCCACTTGGCCAGCGCAGCCCCGAAAACTTCGGCAATAACGCAACGTTTGGCGTGGTGGTCACGCCAGCGGGTGTGGTGCTGATCGATGCGGGG
>JALWOO010000598.1 GCA_027083485.1 Amylibacter sp.
CAAGGGGCAGGCAATAGATGAAACCGCCGCCGAATTCATCGTGCGCCAGATCAACGAAACCCCCGGCGAGATCACGCTCTGCCCGATTGGCCCGCTGACCAATATTGCGCTGGCACTGCAACTGGACCCCACCATTGCCCAGAAAACCAAATCGGTTGTGATCATGGGCGGTGGGCTTGAGCTGGGCAATGTCACGGAATTTGCCGAGGCCAATATCTGGAATGACCCCCATGCAGCGGATCAGGTATTCGCGGCGGATTGGGATGTGGTCATGGTCGGGCTGGACGTGACCCAGAAAATTACCTGTGGTGCGCCGGAATTCGCCCGCGCCGCAAAAGGCGCACCGGTTCTGGGCGGTTTTCTTGCAGAGGCGACAGAATTCTATCTGGAATTCTACGAATCCGTGCTTGGCGAACCTGTTTGTCGCCTGCATGACCCGAGCGCCACCATCGCAATCGGAAATCCGGAGCTTTTTACCATTGAAAACCACGCGCTAGAGGTTATCGTGGCAGGCACGCGCATCGGACAGACCATCCGCTCTACCGACAAGGGGCGCAGACCGGTTCGGGTTTGCATGGATGTCAAAAGCGACGACGTAAGAGAATTGTTTCTATCAACCATAGAAACAGGGTTTTGATGGGAGGTCAAAACACACAGAAGAATCGCCCTTTGCGGCGCAAGAATTCAGGTCACAAAATCTGAGCATACCCGCACCAAACACGGTGCGACAACTTAAGGCCCGTTTCGGGCACAACATGGAGAAAACAATGAAAAAAACAATGACAGTCCTGATGGCTGGTGCCTTCACCGCCGCAGCAAGCTTTGCCATGGCTGGCGAATTCAAACCGGCCGTGATCTATGATCTGGGCGGCAAATTCGACAAATCCTTCAACCAGACGGTTTCCGAAGGTATCATGAAATTCACCAAAGATACCGGTGTTGACGTGATGGAATTCGAAGTCACCAACGAAGCCCAGCGCGAGCAGGCCATGAACCGCATGGTTCAGCGTGGCGCGACCACTGTTCTGGGGATCGGTTTTGGTC
>JALWOO010000599.1 GCA_027083485.1 Amylibacter sp.
TGATAATCGTCCCCGTTATCCGCGCCAGCCGGGTTTCGGCCATGAAGATCAAAATCCACGGCAGGGCCAAAGCCATGTGGATCGGGCGCGAGACCAGATTGGGGATCAGCCCGCTAAAGATCAGCCAGAGATGAAAGCCGATCGACACCGCGCCAAGCAGCACCCAAAACATCGTAAACCGTGATTGCGCCATGATGGCCTCCGCCCCGACCGGGGAAATTCCAGACAAAAAAAGGGCGCCCCGATCAGGACGCCCCAACCCCTTAACGCAGCGCGTCAGGCACCGGAATACCGGCCTCGTCGTAATATTTCACCGCACCGGGATGCAGCTTGCCATAGACGTTCTTCAGCATGTCGCCGGAAACGCCATTCCACCAGGCCGCATCTGCCCCCATGGCGTCTTTTTGCTCCCAATAGGTTTTGGTCAGCATATAGGCGGTGTCATCATCCATCGCCGTGGTGGTATGGGCCACAACCGGCAGGGAGGTGGTGACAACATCGCTGTCCACGCCCTGATAGGTGCCGGCAGGAATCACCAGTCTGGTGCGTTTGGTGGCTTTGATCTGCTCGTCCGTCAGCGACAAAAGCGTGATGCCGGTAGAGGCCGCGGCCTCGATCACATTGGGGGCCGGAAAGGACCCTGCCGTCACAAACCCGTCGATCTGTTTGTTTTTCAACGCCGCAACCGCTGCGTTCAATTCCACCTTGGCCAGCTTGACCTTGCCTTCAAGGCCGAATTTCTTCAGGTATTTCGCCCCTTCACGTGCGCCAAAGGATCCCTTGCCGATCAGGATGGTTTTGCCTTCCAGATCCGCAAATTCCTTGACCCCGCTATCGGCGCGCATCACAAAATGCATGGTCAGCGACGGGATCGGGAACAAGGCGCGGATGTCGTTGTATTTGGGGTCGGTTTTGTCCTTGAACATCGCCTTGCCCTTTTGCGCCAGCTTGACCAGCACGGGGGGCGTGGTGAACACGTAATTGCCCGTGCGCTTGGCCGCCTCCTTGACGTTTTGCACGGAGCCCTGGCTTTCCTCGACGGT
>JALWOO010000600.1 GCA_027083485.1 Amylibacter sp.
AAACCCACGGACATCTGGGGCAATCGGCGCTGCTGAAAGAGCTGTTCAACCGCGAGGACGGCGATGCGCCGCATGTGGATTTGCGAGCCGAGGCCGAAGCCGGTGAATTTGTGCGCGATACAAAATCCGCCGGCCTGATCAGCGCAGCACATGACCTGTGCGATGGCGGGCTGGCCCTGGCGCTGGCGGATATGGCCCTTGCTGCGGATTGCGGGGTTGCAGTTCAGGCCGGTGATACCGGCTGGTTCTTTGGCGAGGATCAGGGACGTTATATTCTGGCCACCCGTGATCCGGAATCCCTGATGGCCATGGCCGCCAGCGAAAACATTCCCGCCGCCGTGATTGGCACCATGAAGGGCCGCGATATCCGTTTGGGCGACAGCGCTCTGCCCCTGTCGCAGGCCCGTTCGGCCTTTGACAGCGGTCTTACCGATCAGGTCGCCTGAACGCTGGGCGCTTGCACAACCCCGTCAAGCGCCCTAGATTGACAGGCAACGAACAAGGAGACCCCCTATGGCCATCGAAGCCTCGGAAATTGAACAACTGATCAAAGACGCCTTTCCCACCGCCACGGTGACCATCACCGATCTGGCCGGTGACGGAAACCACTATGCCGCCGAAGTGATTGCCGATGAATTCAAAGGCAAGAACCGTGTGCAGCAGCAACGGCTGGTTTATGCAGCACTCAAAGGCAAAATGGACGGTCCCAACGGGGCCTTGCATGCGCTGGCGCTAACCACCAAGGCACCGGAATAACATGAGCGCGATCTCGGTCTTTGCCCTTGTCGGTATCTTTGTCGTGCTGCCGTTTCTGATCCGCTCGCGGATGAAACAGGACCGGTTGCAGGAAAATGACGACTATAGTGTGATCGAGGTCGTGACCTCTGAGCATGGCTATGGCCTCAGCTATCAGGTGCCCAAAGATGCGGATGAATACGCCCGTATTTTCGTGCCAAAGCAGAAAAACAAAAAATAACACGGGACGGCGACCATGCGTAGCATTGCCATGCAGGATACCGCCCTATATCCAACCACAAACGCC
>JALWOO010000601.1 GCA_027083485.1 Amylibacter sp.
AAACATGGGCGCACTGCGCTCGGGCGGGGATGGCGGAGCCAGAAGTCGCAAGAACAGCCCGCCGCCCACGGAAAAGGTTCTGGCCGAATTCTCCGGTCTGGTGCAGGCCGATGCCAATGGCGAAATTGCGGTGGATTTTGATCTGCCGGATTTCAACGGCACCGTGCGGCTGATGGCGGTGGTCTGGTCCGATAAATCGGTGGGCCATGCGCAACAGGATGTGCTGGTGCGCGATCCGGTGGTGGTTGTGGCCAATGCGCCGCGTTTCCTGTCGCCGGGGGATCAGACACAGATGGTTGTGGAACTGGCGCATGCCTTTGGCCCGACCGGTGATGTAGAGGTCGCGGTGAGCGTCGGGGACGGCCTGCAAGCGCAGGCGGTCAATCAGGTGGTGGCGCTGGGCGACAAGCAGCGCAAATCCCTGATCGTACCGATTACCGCCACGGCGACCGGCCTGCAGACGGTGAATATCCGGGTGAAAACGCCCGGTGGCAAGGTTCTGAACAAAAGCCTGACCCTGCCGGTGCTGCATAATGATCCGGAGATCGCCCGCCAGACCCGTTTGCAACTGGCCGATGGGGAAAACTGGCTGCTGGATGAAAACATGGCAACGGGGTTGTTTCCCGATTCCGTGCGGGCAACATTGGCGGTGGGACCGCTGGCACAGCTGGATGCGCCGGGTTTGCTGACGGCGCTGAACCGCTATCCTTATGGCTGTACCGAACAGATCACCTCCAAGGCGTTGCCGCTGTTGTATTTCAAACAGCTGTCTTCGGCGCTGGGTCTTGCCGATCCGCAACTGATCGAAAAACGGGTGTCGCAGGCAATCACCGGCGTGTTGTCCAATCAGGCCAGCAACGGGGCTTTTGGCCTGTGGCGGCCCGACTCGGATGACTTGTGGCTCGATGCCTATGTCACCGATTTCCTGAGCCGTGCGCGGGCCGAAGGTTTCGATGTGCCGGAACCGGCCTTTGCCCGCGCGCTGGACAACCTGCGCAACAAGGTCAACTACGCCTCTGATTTCGAGGAAGGCGGCGAGG
>JALWOO010000602.1 GCA_027083485.1 Amylibacter sp.
CTGTTCTCCTAAACCGATTTTCGGGCGGCAAGTGCGGCCATAATAGTGCCGTCGTCCAGATAGTCCAATTCCCCCCCGATGGGCACGCCCTGCGCCAAAGAGGTCACGTTGACATCCAGATGTTCCAGTTGATCCGCAATATAATGCGCGGTGGTTTGGCCATCCACGGTGGCGTTCAGGGCAAAAATCACTTCGGTAATATTTTCCTGCGCCACGCGGTCAATCAATTGCGGAATGCGCAACTCCTCGGGGCCGATCCCGTCCAGTGCCGACAGCGATCCCCCCAGCACATGATAGCGCCCCTTGAACACATTGGAGCGTTCCATCGCCCAGAGGTCGGCCACATCCTCGACCACACAAATCTGCCCCTGAGCGCGCTTTGGCGCGGCGCAAATATCACACCGGTCCGCCGTGCCGATATTGCCGCAAACCAGACATTCCCGCGCACTGGTGGCCACGGCAAACATGGCATCCGCCATCGGGGTCAGCAACAAAGCCCGCTTTTTGATCAGATGCAGCACCGCACGCCGGGCCGATCGCGGCCCCAGCCCGGGCAATTTGGCCAGCAACGCAATCAGGTTCTCTATATCCTTGTTACCGGCCTCGGACAAAATCGCCCCTCATTTCCATTTTCTTGAAATATCCCCGCCGGAGGCGCCAACAGCGCCCCGGGCGGCCACCCCGCATCTTAAAACGGCAGCTTCATACCTTCGGGCAGGTTCAACCCTTCGGTCACCTTGCCCATTTCCGATTGCGCCGCCTCTGCCGCCTTGCCCTGCGCATCCTTGAGCGCGGCCACGATCAGATCCTCGACCACCTCGCGATCATCCGGCGTGAACAGCGACGGGTCAATGGACACGGCCTTGACTTCGGATTTGGCGGTCATGGTGACCTTGACCATTCCGGCGCCGGCCTCGCCTTCTACCAGAACATCATCCAGACGCGCCTGTGCATCGGCCATTTTGCCCTGCATTTCCTGCGCCTGTTTCATCAGCTTGGCCATATCGCCAAGTTGTCCCAAACCTTTCAGCATTTGCTGTCTCCTTGTTTCGTTATGCCGTATCTAGCCGGTTTCCCGTTGCGGTCAATCATCCTCGAACGGGTCCCAGTCATCCCCGAGCATTTCTGCTTCCAGTGCTTCTTCGGGGTCAACGGTGACCTCTTCAAAGCTTCGGATGTCGCGGATTTCGGCCCCGGGGAATTCGGCCATCACCACTTGCAACAACGGATGTTGCAAAACCTTGCCTTCCAGATCAGTGCGCTCGGCGGTTTTTACGGCAAGCAGGGTTGGTGCGCCGCCGCTGGACACCACGGACACGCCCCAGCGCGCGCCGGTCCAGCTCTGCAGGCGTCCGGCCAGCCGCGCCGCCAAATCACGCGGCGCGCCGTCGGCGGGTTCGAACTCAATGCGACCGGGGCTGTATTTCGCCAGCTTCACATAGGTTTCCACCTCGACCAGCAGCTTCATATCGCGCCGGGCGCGGATCAGGTCCACCACCTGATCGAAACGGGCAAAACGCGCCAGCGCCTGCGTGGTATCCGGCTGCCCCATAACCACAGAACCACCGCCCGAAATCATCGCGGTGGGGCCGGCAGTGGGGCTGTTTCCCACGCTTTGGCCGCTGGTGCCGCCACCTTGCGGCATCGGGGCCTGTCCGCCGCCGCCACCACCGCCAGCGGGCTGGGGCGGCGGGCCGGATTGCAGCTTGCGCACCAGTTCTTCGGGGCTGGGCAGTTCGGCCACATGGGTCAGGCGAATGATTGCCATTTCCGCCGCCATCATCGCGTTCGGCGCGGCGGCGACTTCCTCAAGGGCCTTGAGCAGCATTTGCCACATGCGGGTCAGGGCGCGCATGGGCAGGGCTTCTGCCGCGGCCTGCCCGCGGGTGCGTTCATCGGGGGAAACGGTGGGGTCTTCGGCGGCTTCGGGGGAAATCTTGATCACAGAAACCCAATGGGTGATTTCCGCCAGATCGCGCAGCACCGCCATCGGGTCGGCACCCTCGGCATATTGGCTGGAAAGCTCCTGCAAAGCCCCCGCCGCATCGCCCTTCATAATCAGGTCAAACAGATCCATCACCCGCCCGCGATCCGCCAGCCCCAGCATGGCGCGCACCTGATCGACGCTGGTTTCGCCGGTGCCATGGGCAATTGCCTGATCCAGCAGCGACATGGCATCACGCACGGACCCTTCTGCAGCGCGGGTAATCAGCGCCAGCGCATCCTCGGCAACCTGCGCCCCTTCCAGATCGGCGATCCGTTTCAGATGCGCGATCATCACCTCGGGTTCAATCCGGCGCAGATCGAACCGCTGACAGCGCGACAGCACGGTCACCGGAATCTTGCGAATTTCCGTGGTGGCAAAGATGAATTTGACGTGTTCGGGCGGTTCTTCCAGCGTTTTCAGCAGCGCGTTAAAGGCGCTGGTGGAGAGCATGTGAACCTCGTCGATGATGTAAATCTTGTAGCGGGCCGAAGCGGCGCGGTAATTCACCGAATCGATGATTTCGCGAATGTCGCCAATGCCGGTGCGGCTGGCGGCGTCCATTTCCATCACATCTACATGGCGGCCCTCGGCAATGGCAATACAGTTGTCACAAACCCCGCAAGGCTCCGTCGTCGGCCCGCCGGAGCCATCCGCTCCGACGCAGTTCATCCCCTTGGCAATGATCCGCGCGGTGGTGGTTTTGCCGGTGCCGCGAATGCCGGTCATGATAAAGGCATGCGCGATCCGGTCCGAGGCAAAAGCATTCTTCAGCGTGCGCACCATGGCGTCTTGCCCGATCAGATCGGCAAAGCTGGCAGGCCGGTATTTGCGCGCCAGAACCTGATAACCGGTCGGGGAAGTCTGCTCTGTCATGATCTGCCTTTGCAATCGGGATTCGGGACGTAAGGGGACACTACAGCTACCGGCACCCCTAGGCAATTCCAGAGGCGGGATCGGCGCGAAATGCCTGCATGGTAGCGATGCTAGCCTAAGGGTTCGATCATATCGACCCGTGTCGCATGGCGACCCCCTTCGAAATCCGCGCCCAGAAAGGCATCGACGATATCCAGCGCCAGCCCTTCGCCCACTACGCGCACGCCCAGTGACAGCATGTTGGCGTCATTGTGCTGGCGGATCATGCGGGCCGAAAACCCGTCGGTACAGACACCACAGCGGATGCCTTTGACCTTGTTTGCCGCCATCATGATGCCCTGACCCGTGCCGCATATGATAATGCCGAACCGGCAATCACCGGAAGCCACCCGCTGTGCCGCAGCCGCGCCATGGGCCGGGTAATGGGTGCTTTGGGTCGTTGTCGGCCCGATATCCACCACCTCCCAGCCCTGCGCGGAAATATGGTCGGCAATGGCCTGCCGCATCTCAAGCGCGGTGTGGTCGCTGGAAAGAACGATACGTTTGTTGGGGGTCATGGTGATGGTGTCCTTATAAGGCGTTTGCGGGCCGGTTCCTGCCGGATCAGAGGTGTTGGGTTGACATTACAAGTATTCCGGTCTCTGCTCTATGGATTAATCAGCGCACCTGTGCTCTGCCTCTTTCAGCAACACAATCCCCTTGTACAGCGCTGCGATAATTTCTGCCTCGGTGATGCAGAAACGGGCCGAGGGCGAAATATCCACTGTGCCGTCGCTGCCGATGGGGGTGTGTTCGCCGCCAATGCCGCGCACGGACAGGCCGAGCGGTTTGGCGATGGCTTTTGCCTTTGTATCGGTCCCGTCCGCGGTCAGGTTCGGCAGAGCGATGTGCAGCGAGGCGCGCATGCCGGTGCCCAGATTGGTCGGACAAGAGGTGACAGCGCCGTAATCCGGTGAATAGGCGAACTCCATGCCATCAATGCTTTCGACCAGATCAAGGGCGGTTTTCAGGCGGTCGAAGACTTCGTTCAGCACCGTGCCCCGTTTCATGCACATGATGCGCAGGTGGTCTTCTTCGCCAACCCAGATGATGAATTCGCGGTCATCGGACACATAGCAGCCGCGCCCGAAGGGCCAGTCGGCGGCGATGCCGGCTGCGGTCAGGTAACGGTCGGTGTCCATGCGTTTGAACATGATATGCGCGTCCACCAGTTCATTGTATTTGGCCGTCTCAATGAAAGCGGGGTTGCCCGGTGTCAGCGAATAATAGGCCCCGCCAAAATCCGGCATGGCGATCAGTTGATCAAATACCTGCATCATCCGGTTTTCCAGCCGGATACGGTCGTCTTTGGTCATGCTGCCCGGCAGGGCGAAATCCTTGAGATTGCGCCCGACCCGCACCCGCATTGACAGGGCGGGCAAGCCGAGTTTGGCGATGTCGAGGAGGCCGTTTTCGGGCAGGTCCGCAACACTGCCCAAATCCCAATTATTCACATGGCGCGCATTTTCTGCCACCTTGTGGTGGCGGGCAAGGACGCGCGCGAAAAACTGTTTGAAATCGTCGTAATCCGATGGCTGGCAGGCGTAGCACCCCATTTCACTATCCGGATTTTCGATGCCGGAATTCAGGCATTTCTGTAAGCGTTTCTTGTGCGCGTCAGAGA
>JALWOO010000603.1 GCA_027083485.1 Amylibacter sp.
ATGCGCCGCAATCCCGTCAACCGAGGCCGCAACCCGCAAGGCTTCGCGTTTTTCCGCGTCCCAGCCCTTGCACAAATCCCACGCCGCATCCAGCGAGGACTGGTCATACATCAACCCGACCCAAAGCGCCGGCAGCGCGCAAATCCGCCGCCAGGGGCCGGCATCGGCCCCGCGCATTTCCATGTATTGCTTGATCCGCGCCTCGGGGAATACCGTTGTCAGATGGTCCGCCCAATCCGACATCAACGGCTTCTCGCCGGGCAAGGCGGGCAGTTCCCCCTTCAGGAAATCGCGGAACGACTGCCCCAGAGCATCAATATATTTGCCGTCGCGATAGACAAAATACATCGGCACATCCAGAACGTAATCCACATAGCGTTCAAACCCCATGCCGTCCTCGAACACAAAAGGCAACATACCCGTGCGCGCATCATCCAGCCCGCGCCAGATCCGCGACCGCCAGCTTTTGTGGCCGTTGGGCTTGCCCTCGAAAAACGGCGAATCCGCAAACAGGGCGGTGGCCACCGGCTGCAAAGCCAGCGCCACACGGAATTTCTGTACCATGTCCGGCTCGGAGGCGAAATCAAGGTTCACCTGCACCGTACAGGTGCGAAACATCATCTGTTTGCCGTGGGTGCCGACACGGTCCATATAGCTGCTCATCAACCGGTAACGCCCCTTTGGCATCATCGGCATTTGCTCATGGGTCCATTCCGGCGCGGCCCCAAGGCCGATATATCCGGCCCCGATCCGGTCCGCGATCTGCTGCACTTCGCGCAAATGTTCGTTGGCTTCATCACAGGTCTGGTGGATATTCTCCAACGGTGCCCCGGAAAGTTCCAGCTGCCCCCCCGGTTCCAGCGACACATTGGCCCCGTCTTTCTCAAGCCCGATGATATTGCCCGCCTCCAGCACCGGCGACCAGCCGAATTCATCGCGCAGCCCTTCAAGCATGGCTTTGACAGAACATTCACCCTCATAGGGCAAAGGCAAATGCGTGTCCTTGAAATAGCCGAATTTTTCATGCTCGGTACCAATA
>JALWOO010000604.1 GCA_027083485.1 Amylibacter sp.
TCGGGCATGTCGGCGGGGTTGTGCAATTCCTGCACCGTGCCGTCGCGCATGTGGATGTGGTAAATCACGCTTGGTGCCGTGGTGATCAGGTCGATACCGTATTCCCGTTCCAGCCGGTCGCGGATCACTTCCAGATGCAGCAGGCCAAGGAACCCGCAACGGAAACCAAAGCCCAGCGCCGCGCTGGTTTCCATTTCGGTGGAAAAGCTCGCGTCATTCAGGGACAGTTTGGAAATCGCTTCGCGCAGGTCTTCGAATTCGGCGTTGTCCACGGGGAACAAGCCACAGAACACCACCGGCTGGCTGGGTTTGAAACCGGGCAAGGCCTCGGCGCAGCCCTTTTTCTCGGAGGTAATTGTGTCGCCGACCTTGGTGTCACGCACCTGTTTGATGGATGCGGTCAGAAAGCCCAGTTCTCCCGGGCCAAGCCGGTCGATATTTTCCATCTGCGGGCGGAACACGCCGACGCGGTCCAGTTGATACACCGCATTGGTGGCCATCATCCGCACGCGGTCGCCTTTTTTCAGAAAACCGTCAATCACCCGCACCAGCACCACAACGCCTAGATAGGCGTCATACCAGCTATCCACCAGCATCGCCTTGAGCGGCGCATCCGGATCCCCTTCCGGCGCGGGCAAACGGGTAACAATGGCCTCCAGCACATCAGGGATGCCAAGGCCGGTCTTGGCGGAAACCATGATCGCATCGCTTGCGTCAATGCCGATCACATCCTCGATCTGTTCGCAAACCTTTTCCGGTTCGCTCGCGGGCAGGTCGATCTTGTTCAGTACCGGCACGATTTCGTGATCCGCCTCCAGCGCGTGATACACATTGGCCAGCGTCTGGGCCTCGACCCCTTGGGTGCTGTCCACCACCAGAAGCGAGCCTTCAACCGCGCGCATGGAGCGGGAAACCTCATAGGCGAAATCCACATGGCCCGGAGTGTCGATCAGGTTCAGAACATAATCCTCGCCATCCTTGGCAGTATATTCGATCCGGACGGAGTTGGCCTTGATGGTAATGCCGCGCTCGCGTTCG
>JALWOO010000605.1 GCA_027083485.1 Amylibacter sp.
GGAATAGACAAAGGAAATCAGGCGAAAGCCACTTCCCTTACCGTAATCAACGCTTTTGAATTCGAAAATGGCCCGCCATTTGTTGCGTGGATGATCCCGCAACAATTTACCGTCCAGTTTCATCCAATAGCGGATATACACATCCGATTTGCCGCGTTTGATATTCAGGATTTCATAAGGGCTTTGGGTGACTTTGCCTTTTACCGCATAGTTTTCCTTGGAATACAGCACCCGTGTCGAGCGCCCGTTATGGCCTTTGACCCGCACCAGACGGTTAAAAATCGCCTTGTGATTGTCGTGATCAATCGGATGAAGCGCGCTCTCGCTTGCGCCAAATGCCTTGATCGGCCAGCGATAGCCTGTGGATTGGTCGCGCCCATAGATTTTACGGTAATAAGGGGTTTGCTTGCCAAGCTTCACACCCTTTTCAAACCCCGAAGCAAACAACAAACGCGGGGCTTCTGCCTGCGCGCTGGCCTCGCTAATTGGAGAGAAAGCAAGAGCCGTGGCCAAAACCGTAAGAATGCGTCGCATGGGGGTATTCCTGTATTAAAACTGGTTACAGGTGTAACAACCCCCAAAGGTTATGGCAAGACGTCTGTCAGGGCCTGCGACAAAGGCGTAATGATTTCATCTATTTGCGTCTCTTGCATGATGTAGGGCGGGGCCAGCAGAATGTGATCCCCGTGCTTGCCATCACGGGTGCCGGCCATTGGATAACAGGCCAGACCGGCATCAAAACAGGCCTTTTTCAGGCGGGCGGCGATTTTCAGTTCCGGATCAAACGGCGTTTTGCGCGCGCGGTCCGCCACCAGTTCCAGCCCCAAAAACAGCCCGCGCCCGCGAATATCGCCCACATGCGGGTGCTGGCCGAATTCTGCGATCAACGCCTCCTGCAACTGCGCCCCGCGCTGTTGCACAGCAGCCAGCAAATCCCGTTGCAATATTTGCTGCACCACGGCCAGCCCTGCCGCCGTGGCCACCGGATGCGCCAAATACGTGTGCCCGTGCTGAAAAAAACCGCTGCCCTGTGCGAT
>JALWOO010000606.1 GCA_027083485.1 Amylibacter sp.
ACGGTTGCCCTGTTGTTGGGGCCAAAATCCGATGGTGACGGCGCGGCGCGGTTGTTGAAAAACTCCGGCATTGCTTTCCGTACCGAGGATGACGGCAAGACCTATGTGGATAACGTCGCCTTTGGCCAATACGCCCAGAAAAAAGGCGTGGATTTCGATTGGGAAGTGCTGCGGATTGAAACCCCAGCGGACCGTCTGCCCAAGGAAATCTTCTACATCCCTGCCCTTGCGTTGTTGGGACTGGTCATCATGTTGCAGCTGGGGCGCATTCGCAAAACCAGCACCGCAGCGGTATAAGGAGTAAAGAGAATGATAAAATCAATCCTCCTCTCTGTGGATCTGAACCATCCTTCGTCCTGGTCCAAAGCCCTGCCGCAAGCAGTGGCCTTGGCCAAAGCCAACGGTGCGGAAATCCATGTCCTTACGGTCATCCCCGATTACGGGATGGCCATGGTCGCGGATCAATTCCCCGCCGGTTTTGCCGACAAGGCAAGTGAGGTATCCTCCGAGGCCCTGAAAGAGCTGGTAGAAACCCATATTCCAGCCGAGATCAAGACCTCGACACATGTGCTGCACGGCACCATCTACAAGTCGATCATCAAGGCCGCGAACCAGGCGGGATGTGACCTCATCGTCATGGCCTCGCATCGTTCCGAGATGAAAGACTACCTGCTCGGCCCCAATGCCGCGCGGGTCGTGCGCCATGCCAAACAATCGGTATTTGTGGTCCGCGAAACCTAGGGGTAAGCCACCGTAAAATAGCAAAGGCCCGGAGCATCGCTTCGGGCCTTTGTCGATTCTGTCTCCAAAGGCCGATTCCCCCTTCCCCTCCCCTGTTTTCGCAAAAATACATCCGGTAGAGAGGTCCGTCGGGAAAGTTACAACCCCACACATTCAAAAAAATGAATTTGTTTGATCTGGATCAAGGGAATCGCTTCCCGCCTTCTATATTCATAAATTTGAATATGAGAATAGAAAGGTATCTCTCATGACTATGAACTGGAAAACCGGAGGCTTGGCGCTCGGCGTCGTATTC
>JALWOO010000607.1 GCA_027083485.1 Amylibacter sp.
CAGATCGGCTTTATTCTTCGGCGGGTAAACCAGCGCCATCTGGCAATTTTTTCCCAGCATATGCCGGAGCTGACCCCGACCCAGTTTGCCGCTTTGGCCAAGCTGATCGAGCTTGGCGAAATGTCGCAAAACGAGCTGGGCCGGAAAATCGCCATGGATGCGGCCACGATCAAGGGCGTAGCCGACCGGCTCATCAAACGCGGGCTGTTGAATACACGCCGCAACCCGAATGATTCACGGCGAAAACTGCTTTGCGCCAATATCGCCGGCGTGGCGATCTATGAAAAGCTGGTGGCTTCTGCGGAACGGATTTCGGAAAAAACCCTGTCGCCCCTGAGCGAGAGCGAAAGAGAAACCTTTCTCAGGCTGCTGGAAAAGCTGGCATAGGGAGTTTCGGCTTTAGTCCCAGTCCCGACAGCGCGATACGGCCTTGGAAAACAGGGGTTTGTGTTGCCTGTGGTTTGTCTGTGGATCAAACCGCCTGTGCTGCACGTCCTGTTCCGTGGTAAAACCCAAATCACCCGCCGCCATCAATGCCGTGCCGAAAGCGGTGATTTCCCCGCCGGTTTGCACGGTAACGGATTTTTGCAAAACATCGGCTAGGAACTGGCAGAACCAGGGGTTGGCCGACAGCCCCCCGTCAATGGAAATGCTTTGCCCGATCGGGGTCAGCTCCTGCATGGCGTCGATGACCTCGCTTGCGCGAAAGGCCACGCCTTCAAGGATGGATTGCACCATATCCATCGGCGTCGTATCCAGCGACATGCCAATCCACAGCCCCGCCGCAGAACCATCCCAATAAGGGCAGCCCAGCCCCGTCAAGGCCGGCACAAAGGCCAGTTTGCGCGTGATCGCCGGCGGGCTGTCAAAATCGTTGATGTCGGCAAAATCATTAAACAAGCCAAGTGAGCGCGCCCAGTTCAGCGCCGAAGCGGCACAATAAACGCCCCCGTCCAACGCATAAACCGGCTTTTGTGCGGCGTGTTGCCAGGCAACGGTCGGCAGCAGGCCCTTTTCGGGGGCGCGCCGGATAG
>JALWOO010000608.1 GCA_027083485.1 Amylibacter sp.
ATGCTCGTGGCAGTGGCATTCGCCTTGGCGAACGGGACTGTGCCATGCGGCGCCGTGATCAGGAAGTAGGAGAGGGAGCACCGGCACCAGGTATCAGCGAATCACTACGTCAGGAGATTGGCAGCCGCTGCGCCGAGGCTTGTCGCAAGATCGGCTACCGGGGCGCCGGCACCTTCGAATTCTTGTATGAAGACGGGGAATTCTATTTCATCGAAATGAATACCCGGGTGCAGGTGGAACATCCGGTCACCGAAATGATCACGGGGGTGGACATCGTCAAGGAGCAGATCCGTATCGCGGCAGGAGAACGCCTGAGCTACCAACAGGAAGACATTCAGCTCAGAGGACATGCCATAGAATGCCGCATCAATGCCGAGAATCCTGAAAATTTCATGCCTTCTCCCGGCAAGATCACTCAGTTGCATGTACCCGGCGGGCCGGGCATCCGCTTCGACAGCCATATTTACAACGGCTATAGCGTACCGCCTTATTATGACTCCATGATCGGCAAACTCATTGCGCATGGCGAAACCCGCGACTCGGCTATCGCCCGTATGCGCACAGCGCTGTCAGAAGTGGTCATCGACGGCATCCTGACCAACATTCCCTTGCAAGCCGACATTATGCGCGATGCCGGTTTTGCCGCCGGCGGAGCCAATATCCATTATCTGGAAAAGAAGCTGGGGCTTTGATCCCCGGTTTCAAAAACAGTCTCCCGCAAGGCGGACAGGCACAGCGCCATTCGCCAGAGCCTTGAACCAAACGCAAGGCTTTTGGCGGATGACGGATTGAATCATCCAGGCCTGCGCGGGTAACAGCCACCGCCGCTTCAATTCAGGTATAATCTCTGGCACTGTTCATACTTCGCTCACGGTTTCATGAGTCAAAGCAATCCCAGTTCCACCTTTCAGGGCTTGATTTTCGCCCTGCAACGCTATTGGGCCGATCAAGGCTGCGTCATTCTGCAACCCTATGATATGGAAATGGGCGCGGGCACCTTTCATCCCGCCACCTTTCTGCGCGC
>JALWOO010000609.1 GCA_027083485.1 Amylibacter sp.
AATCCACGGCTTCCCCGCGCCACAACGCGCGCAGGTCCTCGATTGCCTTGAACATGGCCGGTTTGTTGTTGGGCGGGGTATTTTCCGGACGCAAAACAAAATCATCCGGCTGCCAACCCGCAGCGATACCAAGGCCCGCGCGCCCGTTGGTCAGGTTATCAATCACGGCCCAATCTTCGGCAATACGGGCTGTGTGGTGCAATGGTGCCACGCAACTGCCGGAACGCACCGCAAGGTTATGGGTCACGGCTGCAACTGCTGCGCCGGTCACAGAAGGGTTTGGGTAAGGCCCGCCAAAAGCATGGAAATGGCGTTCCGGCGTCCAGACCGCGCAAAACCCGTGCTTGTCCGCATATTTCGCCCCTTCCAGCAGCAGCTTGTATTTATCGCGACCGACCCCATCATCATTACCCCAGAAAAACAGGCTAAAGTCCATTTTCTGCTCGGAAATTGCAATGCCGCCAGCCGAAGGTGTTATCCGGCTTTCGTTGGAGGCCAAAACCACCTTGAACCCGCGCGCCAAAGTGTAAAACAGCTCCAGCACCGAAATATCAAATGACAGGCTGGTCACGGCCAACCAAACGCCGGGGGGGTTATGATTGATCCGCTCGTCCATCCCCGCAAAGAAATTGGCTACGTTACGATGTTCAACCATCACCCCTTTGGGGACACCGGTCGAACCGGATGTGTAAATCAGATAGGCCAGATCATCCGGCCCGACACCGCTGTCGGGATTGCTGACAGGGGCCGCCGAAATCCGCGCATCCGCATCAATCTGCAACACCGCAGCCTTGTTGGCAGGCAAGCGGTCAACCAAACGGGCTTGGCACAGAATAACCGGTGCCTGACTGTCGGTGATCACATGTGAAATGCGATCCGCCGGATAGTCCGGATCCAGCGGAACATAGGCCCCGCCCGCCTTGTGGATAGCCAGCGCCCCGATCATCATGTCAAGGGACCGTTCGGTAAACAGCCCCACGGCAACACCGGCACCGACACCCATTTCACGCAAGACATGGG
>JALWOO010000610.1 GCA_027083485.1 Amylibacter sp.
TGCGCCGGTGGCGATTTCTTTCTTGGCTTTTTTCAGGCGGTTCAGGTTGCGGTCCATTTCCGCATAAAACCGCGCAAAGGTCAGGCCCATGGTGGTGGGTTCGGCGTGAATCCCGTGGCTGCGGCCCACGCGCAGGGTCATTTTATGTTCCATTGCGCGCCGTTTCAGGGCGGCAAGCAGGGCCTCCATATCGGCAATCAGAATATCGCTGGCACGCACCAGTTGCACATTGAAACAGGTGTCCAGAACATCCGAGCTGGTCATGCCCTGATGCACAAAGCGGGCTTCGTCATTGCCGATGATTTCGGCCAGATGGGTCAGAAAGGCAATCACGTCATGCTTGGTTTCGCGTTCGATTTCGTCGATGCGATCCACGTTGAATTCAACGTCTTTGGCCTTCCAGACGGCATCGGCATTGGCGCGCGGGATCACCCCGAGATCGGCCTGCGCATCGCTGGCGTGGGCTTCGATTTCATACCAGATGCGGAATTTGGTCTCCGGTGACCAGATTTTCACCATTTCGGGGCGGGAATAACGGGGGATCATGGGGCGAACCTTTCAAATAAGACGGTTGCCCGCCTCTTAGACCGAAGAAGCCGTGAGGGCAAGTTGTCCGTGTTGAATCGCGTATAAGGGTTGAAAAGGACAGCTGAACTGACGGCAGGTGTCGGTGGTATGGTCCTGCAGATGGAGTGCAAAGTGGAAATAGGGCGAAACGTTTTGGGAGGGGGCGCTGCCCCCAAGCCCTGACGGGCTTTCCCCCGAGATATTTCACGAAAATGGATGGATGATCGGGCTGCGCGCTAATTCGGTTTGTGTCGGGCTTGGCGGAACTCTTTGGGGGTTTGGCCAAGCTTGGAGGAAAACAACCGTGTGAAATAGGCGGGCGATGAAAAGCCCAGCTGGTTGGATATTTCCAGAATTTTGTGGTCGGTGTTCAACAGCATCATGCGGGCTTCGCTAAGGACCCGTTCCTGAATCAGGCGCGAGGCCGATTTACCGTTCACCTGCTGGCAAACG
>JALWOO010000611.1 GCA_027083485.1 Amylibacter sp.
ATATTTGATTTCCCTCCAGGAATGGAAGACCATGATGCACTGGCAATATTATTTGCTCCACCTGCAATAACTGAAGCATCACCAAAACCTATTCTGTTAGTATCACCACCTGAAATAATATTATTGTTGCCATAAATGATATTATTGGCATTGCCGCCTATAATGGAGTTATTCATTGATGTCGCTCCATCAATTAAATTATCAGAACCTCCTCCTATAAAACTACCTAATGCTGTGTTAACGGTAATTTTGTTAGTATTACCTCCAACAATACTGGATTGTGCAGCAGCTATTTGATTAGACATACCTCCTAAAATACCTGCATTATTACTTGTAACTGTATTTGCTTTACCTGCTACAAAAGAATAGGATGCATTATTAAGCTGGTTATTAGTTCCTCCAGCAATAATACTATAATCCGAATCGTCTATATTATTAATAGAACCACTAAGGACGATAGAATCATTACTTGAATTAGTATTTGACTGAATGCCGTTGTGTTGCCCCCCAATGATTGAACTATTATGAATCTCTCCATTGCCAGATAATGTTTTAATTTGATTGCTATGACCCATAATATAAGCACCTGAATTTGCGCTGCCTGTAAATGTGTCAATGGTGTTAGAGAAACCCATATTAAGATTTAAATTTTCAACAAACAGCCCTGGTGGGACATATTCAAATTTAACAACTTGCTTATTTGAAACCCTAAATCCCAATGGCTGGCTATCCGTTGTACCGATAAAATTTGTAGTGGGATTGGTGCCGGCATTACCTGTTAAACTCCAACCCGCAAATGTGCTACCTGTATCATCTGTTTCACATGTGACTGTCCCATCTTGAGCAATAACACGAATACTACTGCCTGCAGCACAAGCCCCTGTTACGCGTTCTTGGATAGATGTGCTGTCAATATCAGCTGTCACAATAGTACTGTCTGCAATTTTAGCTGAAGTTACAGCTCCACTGGCCAATTGAACGGCAGTAATGGTTGATGTGGCTATATCAGAACCTGTGAGG
>JALWOO010000612.1 GCA_027083485.1 Amylibacter sp.
GAAATCCTGCACGATGGTTTTATCGCCGAATTTCTTGGAAATGCCGGTGGCCTCGATCACTCGTTTGCCGGATTTGGGGCCGCTTTCAAACGCCATTTTGGCAGAGCCGGCGCGCATGATCTGTTCGGAGCGTTCCTTGCGCATTTCCTGCAAGCGGCGCACACGGCCCTGATTGCGTTTGCGGCGCGCGGAAATACCCTCGACCGCCCAGCGGCCCTCGGCCTTGAGCAGGCGATCCAGCTTGTGGCGCTGCATGTCTTCGTCCTCGAAAACCTTGTCGCGCCATTCCTCGAAACCTTCAAATCCGACAGGGTTTTGCCGCACCACACCGCGATCGACCCACATGGTGGCGCGGGTCAGGTTGCGCAAAAACGCGCGGTCGTGGGAAATCAGGATAAAGGCATCGCGCGTTTGCGCCAGATGTGATTCAAGCCAGCCAATGGCCTCGATATCCAGATGGTTTGTCGGTTCGTCCAGCAGCATCAAATCCGGCGATTCCGCCAGAATTTTCGCCAGCGCCGCGCGCCTGCGTTCCCCGCCAGAGGCCGCGCCCGGTTCCTGATCGAGATTGAGTTTCAGCCCTTCCGCTGCCATATCCACAAGGTATTCCTGCCCGGGCTGCAATCCGGACAGGGTAAAATCGCCAAGGGTGGCAAAACCGGTCAAATCCGGATGCTGGTCCATATAGCCTACGGAAATACCGGGCTGTACAAAGCGGTTGCCGCAGATCTGAGCGGTTCTGATCGAAAATCGCCGGCAACAGGTTAGTGCCCAGCGTCACCGACCCGCTATCCGGTTCCAGCTTGCCGATTAACATGTTCAAAAGCGTGGTTTTACCGGCACCGTTCGGCCCGATAAAAGCAATGCGTTCGCCGCGCAGCACCCGCATGTCGAAATCCTGCACGATGGTTTTATCGCCGAATTTCTTGGAAATGCCGGTGGCCTCGATCACTCGTTTGCCGGATTTGGGGCCGCTTTCAAACGCCATTTTGGCAGAGCCGGCGCGCATGATCTGTTCG
>JALWOO010000613.1 GCA_027083485.1 Amylibacter sp.
GCGCGATGTGATCTTTGCCCGTGTTGGTCAGCGTGCCTTGCGCAAACTGGCGCTGGAGACCTTCCAGCACATGCACGCATTATCGCTGCGCTATCATATCACCCGCAAGACCGGTGGTTTGAGCCGGATTATCGAACGTGGTGTCAAAGGTGTGGAATTCCTGTTGCGGTTTATGCTGTTTTCAATCGGGCCGCTTGTTCTGGAATTGCTTATGATCGGGGCAATCCTGTTTTTTGTATTTGATGTCTGGTATCTGGCGGCGGTTGCCGTCACCATCGGCCTGTATATCTGGTTTACCTTTGCGGTCACGGAATGGCGGGTCAGAATCCGCAAGGAAATGAACGATCAGGACACGGCCGCCAATCAAAAGGCCATCGACAGTTTGCTGAACTTTGAAACCGTGAAATATTTCGGAGCCGAAGATCGCGAGGCCGCGCGCTATGATGACTCGATGCGGCGGTATGCGGATGCGGCGCTGAAAACCAGCTATTCGCTGGCCTTTTTGAATTTCGGACAATCCCTGTTGATCACAATCGGGCTGGTGGTAATGATGGTGATGGCGGCTATCGGGGTGCAAAACGGCACGCTGACAGTCGGGGAATTTGTGATGGTGAATGCCTATATGATCCAGATCACCTTGCCGTTGAACTTTCTGGGAACCGTATATCGCGAAATTCGCCAGTCTTTGGTGGATATGGGCGAAATGTTCGACCTGCTTGGCCAGCCACCGGAAGTCAAAGACAAGCCGGATGCGGCAGAGCTGGTGGTGACAGACGGGGATGTGCAGTTTCGCGATGTGGTGTTTTCCTATGAACCTTCGCGCCGGATTTTGAACGGCTTTAACCTGCAGGTAAAACCGGGCCAGACCGTGGCTGTTGTCGGGCCTTCCGGTGCCGGTAAATCCACCATAGCGCGGCTGTTGTTCCGGTTTTACGATGTGCAGGAAGGGGCCATTGAAATCGATGGTCAGGACCTGCGCGATGTCACCCAGAAATCCCTGCATGACGCCATTGGCATTGTGCCACAGGATACGGTGCTGTTTAACGACACTATCGGCTATAACATCGCCTACGGCAAAGCGGGGGCCACACAAGCCGATGTCATCGCCGCCGCCAAAGCCGCCAAAATCCACGATTTTGTTATCAGCCTGCCGGACGGCTATCAAACCACGGTCGGCGAGCGTGGCCTGAAACTGTCCGGTGGCGAAAAACAGCGTGTCGGCATTGCCAGAACACTGCTCAAAGATCCGCCGATTCTGGTTCTGGACGAGGCCACCTCGGCACTGGACAGCGAAACCGAACGCGATATTCAGGACAGTCTGAAAACCATGGGGCAGGGGCGATCGGTGATCACCATCGCGCACCGCCTGTCTACGGTGGTCGAGGCCAATCTGATTGTGGTGCTGGAAAAAGGCCATGTGGTCGAAAAAGGCACCCATGAAGAATTGCTGGCCTATGACGGGCGCTATGCCACCATGTGGCAACGCCAACAGGCAGACGAGAGCGAATAGAGCCATTTTCTTTTCGAATTCGTCCAAATATCCCCGCCGGAGGCATTAAAACTTTTATGCCTCCGGCGGGGATATTTATGACGAATTCGAAGGAATAGACTATTCAGCTGCCCGCAGGCGCAGTTTTTCGGGCGTCTTTGGGTCGGGAACCTCTGTGTCCTGTGCGTCCCAGATGATCGGGCCGAGCCGGTTTTTTCGGGCGCTGCGTTTCTGGTTCCAGTTTTTTGCGGCTTCGCTGTCCGGTCCGGCAAGGGTTGCGGCGATCATTGACCAGAGGTTATAGGCTCCGGTTTCAATCCAGATGCGCAGCGCCAGCAAGGAGGGGGTAAGCACCAGCGTCAAGACGGTTGCCACGCCAAGCCCGAACACCACAGCAGAGGCCAGCTGTTTCCACCACAGCGCGGTTGGGGCGTCAATGGTATAGCCGCCATTGGTGAAATCGATGGACAGGCCGAACATCATCGGGGCCAAACCGGCCATGGTGGTGATGGTGGTCAGCAAAACAGGCCGGATCCGGTCCTCGGCTGTGCGCACGATGGCTTGCAGGCGCGGCATATAGGCGGCGTATTCCTGATAGGTGTCGATCAGAACAATGTTGTTGTTCACCACAATGCCTGCAAGTGCCACAATGCCGGTGCCGGTCATTATGATGGAGAAAGTCTGCCCCATCACCAGCATGCCGATCAGCACGCCTGCGGTCGAAAGCACCACAGCCAGCAGCACCAGCACCGAGTTGTAAAGCGAGTTAAACTGCGCCAGCAGGATCACAAACATCAGCCCCAAGGCGCCGACAAAAGCCTTGGACAGAAAGGCGAGGCTTTCGGATTGTTCTTCCTGATCGCCTTTCCATTCCCATTCCACCAGTTTCGGGAAATCGGCCTCTGTTTCCAGCCATTTGGTCAGGGCTGCGATTTGGTCATTGGCATTGTTCGGCTTGGCCCCGGGGGTGCCTTCGGGAACGATTTCGCCTTCGTCCGTGACAAACAGGTTTGGCAGGATATCGGCCCGTACATCAAAGTAGCGCCGGCCATCGGCGCGGTCGATCTGGCCCAGTTTTCGGACGGCTTGCCGCGTGGTGAAGTTGGACAGCGGCACCAGCCCGTCGCGGGTTCTGACGCGCAGGGTATCAATGGTGGATAGCAAGCGGTCTTTTTGCGGGTAGCGCACGCGAATGGGGACTTCGTCGTCCGATGTTTCGGTGCGCATTTCCCCGATCAACAGGCCCCGCGTCACCAGCTGCACCATGCCGCCAACCTGCACAACATCGGCCCCGTAGCGGCCCGCTTTTTCCACATCGACGTCGATTTTCCAATCGATTCCGGGCAAGGGGCGGCTGTCTTCGGTTTTGGTAAGTCCCGGCATGGAGTCGAATTTCTCGCGGACCATTTTTGCGCTGTTCAGCAGGTCTTGCCAGTCTTGCCCGTAGATGCGCAGCGACAGCGGTTTGCCAGAGGCCGGCCCCATGGATTCTTTGGTGATTTCGGCCTGAATGCCGGGAATTGCTTTGAGCGCTGTGTTGATGTCCTCCAGAATGGCATCGCCTTTGCGGCGTTTATCCCAGGGGGCCAGTTCGATTTGCACCTGTCCGATGGCATCCGTGGGGGTCTGGGCACCGCTGGGCTTCTGGCTCAGGCCGCCTTGTCCGGCAAAGGAAAACACGGATTCCACGCCGTCGATTTCCATAACCCTGTTTTCGACCTTTCGTACCAGATTGTCTTTTTCGGCCAAAGACAGGTTGCCTCGCGCCCGTACATAGGCAATGGCGCGTTCCGGTTCTGTTTTGACAAAGAACTCCGTGCCTTTGTTATGCTCCCCGAAATAGCTGAACACGCTGACCACGAAAAAGCCTGTGGCCAGCACGACCACTACCGGCATCACCGGATTGCCGGCAATGAAATGGATGACATGGCCAAACAGGCTGCGTTTGTAGCCGGTCCGGATCTTGCGCAGGCGGGGTTTGGGGGCGAGAGAGCTGCCCAGAACCGAAAGCGCCATCAAGGCGGCGGTGATGATGGGCAGGCCGATTTGCCATTGGCTGCGCAGGGTGGACAACGCGCCAAAGTAAAACACCGCCAGTGCGCCAAACACCAGGGCCACGCGCAGGATCCAATGGGTATGGCTGCGCAGGAATTCCGAGAGCTGATGCATAGAGCGCGATACCCGTCCGGCAACGCCGCCAACCACCGGCAGATACACCAGCGCCACCAGCAGGGAGGAGGTTAGCACAAAGATCAGGGTAACCGGCAGCATGGACATGAATTCCCCCGGAACACCGGGCCAGAACAGCATCGGCAGGAAGGCGCAAAGCGTGGTGGCTGTGGAGGAAACAATCGGCCAGAACATGCGCTTTGCCGCCTCGCCATAGGCGGCCATCGGGCCGGTGCCTTCGTCGATTTTCTTGTCGGCATATTCGACCACCACAATGGCCCCGTCCACCAGCATGCCCACGGCCAGAATAAGGCCGAACATCACCATGTTGGAGATCGAAATCCCCATGACGGCCATGATGGCAAAGCTGAGCAAAAAGGATGTGGGGATGGCAAAGCCAACAAGCAGGGCGGAGCGAAACCCGAGAGAGGCCAGCACGACAATCATCACCAGAGCCACCGCCGTCAGTACCGAGGCCTGCAATTGTTCGACCATGCTGTTGACCTGCGTGCTTTGGTCCATGGAGTAACTGACCGTGACGCTATCGCGCAATTCCTGCGGCCATTCCTCGCGGGTTTTGTCAACGGTTTCACGGACCAGTTTGACCGTATCAATCAGGTTCACGCCTTTGCGTTTGACCACTTGCAAGGCGATGGTGGATTTGCCGTTAAAACGTGCGGTGCCTTTGCGGTCCTCGAAGGTGAGCCGGATATCGGCCAGATCGCCAAGGGTAATCACCCGGTCGCCGTTGACCTTGATCGGCAGGGAATACACGTCGGAAG
>JALWOO010000614.1 GCA_027083485.1 Amylibacter sp.
TCAATGTTCCGGATTATCCAAAGCTCGCGCAAATCTGGTGGCAGCAAATCGGGGATGTGAACTCCGGTGCCTTTACCGCACAACAGGCAATGGATCGTCTGGCCGAAGAAATGGATACGGTTATGGCCCGTATGCAGGCAGCGGATGAAGCCGCAGGTGTCTATGGTGGCTGTGGTCCGCGTCTGAACGAGGAGCGCGACCCGAGCTATTGGCTCAACCAGCCCGGCTCCCCCAAACCCAAGCTGGCCAACGAAAAGCCGCAGGGTGTGACCATCAACTATGATGATCTGGTTGCCCGCTGGGCGATGAAGTAACACTCCCTGCCTGCGCGGTCCTGATGCTGCGCAGGCCCTTGCCGGGGTCAATCAGACCCCGGCATTTATTTGAATGATAGAAAGAAGACTATGGCGCTGGAGCTGTTGGGCATTACAAAACAGGTGGGTGGGCAGACCCATATCAAGGAAACCAGCCTGCGGTTGGAGCCGGGACATTTCAATGTTCTGCTCGGGGAAACCGGCTCAGGCAAGACCTCCTTGATCAAGCTGATGGCCGGTCTGGATCGGGTTGCCTCTGGCAGCATCCGGATGAACGGGCAGGATGTGACCGCACAGTCAACGCAAAAGCGCAATATCGCGCTGGTGCACCAGTTTTTCGTCAATTATCCGCATTGGACGGTTTTTGACAACATCGCCTCGCCGCTGCGGGTGGCGGGCATGGCGAAATCGGAAATTCAGGGGCGGGTGGAAGAAGCCGCCGATGTGCTGCAATTGCGCCCGATGCTGCACCGCCGGCCCCATGAATTGTCCGGCGGCCAGCAACAGCGCTGCGCGCTGGCGCGTGCCATTGCCAAGGAAAGCAACGCGGTGTTTCTGGATGAACCGCTGGCCAATCTGGATTACAAACTGCGCGAGGAATTGCGCGATCAGCTGCCGGATCTGTTTGCCGGACGCGGGGCGGTGGTGGTTTATGCCACATCGGAACCGGAAGAAGCCCTGCTGCTGGGCGGCAAAACCGCGCTGATGAGTGACGGGCGGGTGACGCAATTTGGCGATACTGCCGAGATTTACCGCAATCCGATGGATCTGGTGTCCGCACAGGTGTTTTCCGACCCGCCAATCAACACGGCAGAAGTGCGCATTTTCGGCAATCGTGCCCTGTTTGGCGATGTCAACTGGGAACTGTGCGGCGATGCGGTTGGCCTGAGCGATGGGGCCTACACCATGGCCGTGCGCGCCAATCATGTGTCGCCCTTTAAAACCGACGCGGCCTTTGTGCCGCTGACAGGGCGGGTGCTGGTGGCAGAGCTGAGCGGCTCGCAAAGCAGTGCCCATTTTAATGTCGGCGCGGAAAACTGGGTGTCGCTGAGCAACGGGGTGCATCCGTTTGAAATCGGGCAAAACCACGGATTTTATATGGACCCGGGCATGTGTTTCTTCTTTGGCCCTGATGGCAAGCGAGCGGTGTAAAGATGGCTAAAATTACCCTTTCAAACCTGCGGCATAGCTATTATCCGCACCCAAAATCAGCGGATGATTACGCGCTGAAACAGATTGATCTGGATTGGCAGGACGGCGGAGCCTATGCGCTCCTTGGCCCGTCCGGTTGTGGCAAGTCCACGTTATTAAACATTATTTCCGGCTTGCTGACGCCCTCTGAAGGGCAGGTTTTGTTTGACGGCAAGGACATGACCCATCTGCCGCCGGATGCGCGCAATATTGCGCAGGTGTTCCAGTTTCCGGTGATTTACGACACCATGACGGTCTATGACAATTTCGCCTTCCCCCTGCGCAATCGCGGTGTTTCCGAGGACCGGATTGCCGAACGGATTGCGGAAATTGCCGAGATGCTGGAGGTCTCCGACATGCTGCAAACCCGTGCGGCGGGGCTGTCACCGGATAACAAGCAAAAGATTTCCATGGGCCGCGCTCTGGTGCGTGATGACGTGAATGTGGTGATGTTTGACGAGCCGCTGACGGTGATTGACCCGCATCTGAAATGGAAATTGCGCTCCAAGCTCAAGGAGCTGCACCAGCGGGTGCGCGCGACGATGATCTATGTGACCCACGACCAGACAGAGGCCCTGACCTTTGCCGATCAGGTGGTGGTGATGCAGGAAGGCGAAGTCGTGCAGATCGGCACGCCGGTGGAACTGTTTGACCGCCCGAACCATGTGTTCGTCGGCCATTTTATCGGCTCGCCCGGCATGAATGTGGTGGATTGCGAATTGCGCGACGGGGCGGCGTTTTTCCATGGGCAGCAGGTGGCGCTTGAAGGGGCCGTGCGCGAGGGCATGACCGCCAGCCCGCAAATCGGCATCCGGCCCGAGTTTGTTTCCCTCTCCGACAACGGCATTTCCGCAAGGGTGCGCAAAGTGGCCGATATCGGCCGTCATGCCATCGTGGAAACACGGGTTGGCGAACAAAAGATTTCTCTGGTGGTTGAAGGCGAAACCCCGATGCAGGGCGACGAAGTGTTCTTGCAGTTTCAACCCGCCCAGACACGGCTCTATTGCGATGGCTGGCTGGCGACAACTCAGGAGGGCGCGCAATGAAAACCCAGAACAACAAAGGCTGGTTCTTTGTGTTGCCGGTGTTGGTATTGGTGGCGTTCAATGCGCTGATCCCGATGATGACCGTGGTGAATTATTCGGTGCAGGAAACATTCGGCAACAACCTGTTTTTCTGGCAGGGGCTGGACTGGTTCGAGCAAATCCTGCGTTCCGAGCGGTTTCATGCGGCGCTGGGGCGGCAGTTCCTGTTTACCGGCTCTATTCTTCTGATCGAAGTGCCGCTGGGCATTGCCATTGCGCTGGCCATGCCACGCAGCGGGTTTTGGGTGCCGGTGTGCCTTGTGACCATGGCGCTGCCGATGCTGATTCCGTGGAATGTGGTCGGGGCGATGTGGAATATTTTCACCCTGCCCGATATCGGCCTGCTGGGGTATTTTCTGAACCATGTGCTGGGCATCTCCTATGACATGACCCAAAATCCGCTGGCGGCATGGGCGACGATCATTGTCATGGATGTGTGGCACTGGACCTCGCTTGTGGTGCTGCTGGCCTATGCGGGGCTGGTGTCGATCCCGGATGCCTATTATCAGGCCGCAAAAATCGACGGGGCCAGCAACTGGGCGGTGTTCCGCTTTATCCAGTTGCCGAAAATGAAAAACGTGCTGACCATCGCGATTTTGCTGCGGTTTATGGACAGTTTCAACATCTATACCGAACCTTTTGTGCTGACCGGCGGCGGGCCGGGGAATGCAACCACGCTGTTGTCGATTGATCTGGTTAAAATTGCGCTTGGCCAGTTTGATCTGGGGCCGGCGGCGGCAATGTCACTGATTTACTTTGCGATCACGCTTTTGGTTTCTTGGCTGTTTTATACGCTGATGACCAAAGACGACGCGAAATAGGGGAATAAAATGCAAAAACGCCACATATTGCCGATCGTTTACATCCTGTTCCTGATGTTGCCGATCTATTGGCTGATTGCCATGAGCTTCAAGACCACGGGCGAGATCCTGTCGGGGTTTTCCCTGTTTCCACAGGAATTGACGCTGGAAAACTATCGGGTCATTTTTACGGATCCCACGTGGTATTGGGGCTATTTCAACTCCATTGCCTATGTGACCATCAACACGGTGCTTTCAATCACTGTGGCCCTGCCGGCAGCCTATGCGTTTTCGCGCTATCGCTTCCTTGGCGACAAGCAGCTTTTTTTCTGGCTGCTCACCAACCGCATGGCTCCGGCGGCGGTGTTTGCGCTGCCGTTCTTCCAGCTCTATTCGGCGGTCGGGTTGTTTGATACCTATTGGGCGGTGGCGCTGGCGCACTGTCTGTTCAACATTCCGCTGTCGGTGTGGATATTGGAGGGCTTCATGGGCGGCGTGCCCAAGGAACTGGATGAAACCGCCTTTGTTGACGGCTATTCTTTCCCGCGGTTTTTCACCACCATCTTTATTCCGGCAATCAAATCCGGTGTCGGGGTGGCGGCGTTTTTCTGCTTCATGTTCAGCTGGGTGGAATTGCTGCTGGCCAAAACCCTGACAGCGGTGGCCGCCAAACCGATAGCGGCGACCATGACCAAGACCGCCTCGAGTGCGGGGTATGAATTGGGCCTTTTGGCGGCGGCGGGAACGCTGACCATCATTCCGGGGGCAATCGTTATCTACTTTGTGCGCAATTACATCGCCAAAGGTTTCGCCATGGGGAGAGTATAATGTTGGGATGGATGGCATGGACCTGGCCGACGGCCCTGGTGTTTATCGGCATATTTTCCGCTATGGGGGTGCTGACGGTTCTGGAAATCCGCCACCCGGGCGGGGATGAACGCAAGGGCGTGCTGGGGCTGACCACCACGCGCGGCGACCGCTTGTTCATTTCGCTGCTGGGATCAAGCTATATTTTTCTGGCCTGGCTTGGCATTGTCGGCACGC
>JALWOO010000615.1 GCA_027083485.1 Amylibacter sp.
TTCATAGAGCGCGTCGATCAGGGTGACAAAGCGTTTGGCCTCGTTCTGGTGGGCGGGGGTGAGGCGGGGCACGTCCTTGAGGATCATCACCCGCACGTTTTCCGCGATCATCAGGAAATCACCGGGGCCGAGCGGCTGACTGCACAGGTCGGCAAAGCTCGCCATGGCCACGCCGCCGTGATAGGCGGGCAGCACGATCTGGCGCAGTTTGCGCGTCAGCGTGAGCGGTTCGGGCGCAACCCCTGTCAGATCGGACCAGACCCGCCGGATTGCCATTTCGGCGGCTTCGTCCAGCGGGGTGAAATAGCTGCGGTGGGCTTGCAAACGGTTCTGGCGGTGGTCGGTTTCGCTGTCGAGGCTGTAAACCGTCATGTTCTGTTTTATCAGCTCGATGAACGGCAAGAACAGGTTGCGGTTGAGCCCGTCTTTGTACAGGTCATCCGGCGGGCGGTTGGATGTGGCGACGATCACCACCCCTGCATCAAACAGTTTTTCAAACAAGCGCCCGACGATCATTGCATCGGTAATATCGGTGATCTGCATTTCGTCAAAACACAGCAGGCAGGCGTCCTTGATGACTTTTTCGGCCACAGGTTCCAGCGCATCGGGAACCCCTGCGGCCCGCGCCTTGTGCATGCCTTCGTGGACCTCTTGCATAAAGGCATGGAAATGCACCCGCCGTTTGGCATCGGTTTTGGCGGCATCGAAAAACAGGTCCATCAGCATGGATTTGCCGCGCCCGACTCCGCCATAGAGATAAAGCCCCTTAACCGTATTTTCGCATTTCTTTTGAAAGAAGCGGCCAAAGCCGGTTTTTTTCGCACGTGGCTGGCGGTCGGTCTGAACCATGGCTTCGAACAGGTCGAGTGCCGCAAGTTGTGCCGGATCGGAACGAAGCTCGCCGGTTTTAACGCGGGCGTTGTAGATTTCTGTCAGTGTCACCGGATAACCCCTGTATTCCCGGCGATGGTAGCAAGTTCTTTTCCCGGGAACAATCGCGGATGTATGCGCTGGCATGCAAAGTACCTATGGGGGCGCTGCCCCCGGCCCTGACGGGCCTCCCCCGAGATATATTGTGAAAATGGAAATGGGGGGATGGTACTATTGGTTGACCTTCGCGGGCTGGCTCCCTAGTTTCGGGCGTTAACACGGGAGAAAGACATGGCCGGATCTGCGCTTATAATGATTGATATCCAGAATGATTTCTGCCCCGGCGGGGCGCTGGCGGTTGGCGGGGGCGACGAGATCGTGCCCTTGGTGAATGCCCTGCAGGCGGATTTCGATGTGCGGGTTTTGACGCAGGACTGGCATCCGGCGGATCACAGTTCCTTTGCCGATAACCATGCGGGCGCGACGCCTTATTCGCTGGTTGATATGCCCTATGGCCCACAGGTGTTATGGCCGGCCCATTGCGTGCAAGGCAGCGCGGGCGCGGCGTTTCATGGCGGCTTGCAGACAGACAGTGCCGATTTGATAATCCGCAAGGGGTTTCGGGCGGCGATCGACAGCTATTCGGCGTTTTTCGAGAATGACCATGAGACACCCACAGGGCTGCATGGCTATTTGCAGGAACGGGGGGTCAGCGATTTGACCATGGTCGGTTTGGCCACAGATTTTTGCGTGCGGTTTTCAGCAGTGGATGCGGCGAAGCTGGGATATAATGTGACGGTGCGTATGGATGCCTGTCGGGCGATTGATCTGGATGGCTCGCTTGCGGCGGCGCGTGCGGAGATGGCGGAACACGGCGTGGTGATGGCGGATGGTTGATATTGCAACGCGGGTTTATAACCACAAATGGAAGATAGACCCGATTGTCCGCTCCCTGATCGACACGGATTTTTACAAACTGCTGATGTGCCAATCGGTGTTTCGCAACAGGCCGGACGCGCAGGTGACATTCAGCCTGATCAACCGTACCAAATCCATTCGGCTGGCCGATATTGTGGACGAGGGCATGTTGCGCGAACAGCTGGACCATGTGCGCACCCTGTCGCTGTCGCGTGGCGAAAGCACCTGGCTGCGGGGCAATATGTTTTACGGCAAACGCCAGATGTTCCGCTCCGATTTCATGGAATGGTTCGAAAACCTGCGCCTGCCGCCCTATCATCTGGAAAAGGTGGACGGTCAATACGAGCTGACCTTTGAAGGCAGCTGGCCCGAGGTGATGCTCTGGGAAATTCCGGCCCTGTCGATCCTGATGGAATTGCGCGGGCGTGTGGTGATGAGCGGCATGGGCAAATTCGAGCTGGAAATCCTCTATGCCCGCGCCATGACCAAGCTGTGGGAGAAAATCGAGCGTTTGCGCAAGGTACCCGATCTGCATGTGGCGGATTTCGGCACCCGGCGCCGGCACAGTTTCATGTGGCAGGACTGGTGCGTGCAGGCCATGCACGAAGGGCTGGGCGACAGTTTCACCGGCACGTCCAACTGTCTGATCGCCATGCGCCGCGAGGTCGAGGCCATCGGCACCAACGCCCATGAGCTGCCGATGGTTTATGCAGCATTGGCCAAGGATGACGCGGAACTGGCGCAGGCCCCTTATCAGGTGCTGGCGGATTGGCAGGAAGAACACGAAGGCAATTTGCGCATCATTCTGCCCGATACCTATGGCACGCAAGGGTTTCTGGATCGCGCGCCGGACTGGCTGAGCAGCTGGACCGGTATCCGGATCGACAGCGGCGATCCGGCAACCGCTGCCGAAATCGCGATTCGCTGGTGGCAGGATCGTGGCGAGGATCCGCGCAAGAAGCTGGTGATTTTTTCGGACGGGCTGGATGATCGAAAAATCGCGGAACTGGCGGCGCAGTTTAACGGGCGTGTACGCATGGCTTTTGGCTGGGGCACCATGCTGACCAATGATTTTCGCGGCCTGATGCCGAATGACGCGCTGGCCCCGTTTTCGCTGGTATGCAAAGCGGTGAAGGCCAATGGCCGCCCCACGGTGAAGCTGTCGGACAACCCGCGCAAGGCCATGGGACCGGCGGAGGAAATCGAACGCTATAAGCGGGTGTTCAATGTGGGCGCGCAAGAGGAAATGGACGTGGTGGTATAGGGCGTTGCCCCTTTAATCATCCCGCACTTTGCCGCGCAGGGCTTTGACCTGACCCCGCTGGGTTTTGGCATCCATGCGGCGGCGTTTTGATCCCAGCGTCGGGCGGGTTTTGATCCGGCGTTTGGGTACAAACAGCGCCTGTTTGATCAGCTCCACCAGCTTTTCCTCTGCCAGTTCCCGGTTCATCCCTTGGGAGCGGTGTTTTTCCGCCGTTACAATCAACGCCCCGTCTTTGGTCCAGCGCCGACCGGCCAGCCGTTTCAGCCGCGCCTTGACGGCAGGGGGCAGATTTGGCGAGCGGGCGGCTTCGAACCGCAATTCAACGGCGGTGGAGACCTTGTTCACATTCTGCCCGCCGGGACCGGAAGCGCGTTGAAAGCTCTCGGAGTATTCCCAGTCCTGCAAGGTTATGTCGTCGTTGATCCGGATCATGTCTGAAAGGTCTCTTGCTTGCCGCGCCCCGAATTGATGGAAGCGCTTTGCAAAATATAGCCGGTTTGGCGGCGGATGTCTCTCACGCTGGATCACGCGGGCGCTGCACTGTGGCGCAAGCGAAACATCGGGGGCGACATTTTATATGGCAGCCCCCCGCCGGATCACACCAATTCTTGCGCGCTGACCGGTCTCCCTTGGCCAACCATCTGTATTTATGCGCTTATTTTATATTTCAGTTTATGCGCCTTTCCTGACGGCCACACACAAAACGGCGAACAGGGTTGTTTTTCCAACAGTGGCTTTTGCCGTTAGCCTGAATTGCAAGGACTCCGGGCACCCTGCCCGGGGAACACCCGAAAGGAAAGAAAATGACCAGACTTATGCTCGTATTCACCCTTACATCCGTGTTTGCCAGTGGCGCAATGGCAATGCAGCCTTCTTTGCGTGGCCCGCAGGACGATGCGCGTTACCTTGCGGAAACAGCCGGCAACGAAGCCACGGCAACCACCTTGCGGATCAGCACATCCGCGCAGGTCACACAGCAGGATTTCACGCGCCCATCGGGCCAACACAGCCTGCGTGACCCCTATAATGATCCCGCGTTTCTGGCGCGTGACATCAACCGGTGATGAAAGCTAAATCACTTCATAGCCCAGCTTGCGCAAGGCTCTGTGCAGGCTGGTCAACACATCCAGAAAATCAACCGCGTTATTGAATTCCCCCTGTGGCACCCGCAGGGAAATATCCGCAAAAGCCGGCCAGTAGTTCACCGCTGAAACGATCCATTCTGCGGCACCCCCCGGCAGGTCGAGCGCCGCAAGCTCTGTTTCCGGCAACAGTTCCCTGAAACAGGGATGTTCGGCGAACAGGGCCTTTTTCAGGTTCGGCCAGACAAACCCCGTCAGCGACACCTTTTGCATCAGGGCAACCGCAT
>JALWOO010000616.1 GCA_027083485.1 Amylibacter sp.
ATGCGGGCGGGGTGCAGGTGCTGCGCTATGGCAATGCGCGCGAGCTGTGTTTGGGGTTGGAGGTGGTTCTGGCGGATGGCAGTATTCACCACGGGCTGAAACGGCTGCGCAAGGACAACACCGGTTATGATCTGCGCAACCTGATGATTGGCTCCGAAGGCACGCTCGGGGTGATCACAGCCGCCAGCCTGAAGCTGTTCCCGCGCCCGCGCGAACTGGCCACGGCGTTTATTGCCGTTGACGGGCCTAAGGCCGCCGTGACCCTGCTTGGCCGGATGCAGGATGCGCTTGACGGGTTGGTCAGCGCGTTCGAATTGATCCACCGCACCGGATTTGAATTTCTGGCCGAAACCCTGCCGCAAGTGCGTTTGCCCTTTGACGATCTGCCCGAATGGATGGTGCTGACCGAGGTCGGCGGCGGGCAGGGGGCAAATGTGGAAGCCCGCCTGTTGAGCGTGCTGGAAGCGGCGTTTGAAACCGGATTGGCCCATGATGCCCTGCTGGCCCAGAACGGCGCGCAACGGGCCGATTTCTGGGAGGTCCGCGAAAGCATCCCGCTTGCCAATGCCCTGATGGGGGCGGTGTCTTCGCATGATATTTCGGTGCCTGTTCACCGCATACCGGCGTTTATTGCCCAAGGGGCGGGTGTGGTGGAAAAACTGGGCCTGCGGCTGAACTGTTTTGGCCATCTGGGCGATGGCAATCTGCATTACAACGTTTATCCGCCCAAGGGCGGTGCCAAGGCCGATTACAAGCATCTGGCGGGTGCTGCCAAACGCGCGATCTATGATCTGGTGGCGGAATATGATGGATCTATTTCGGCGGAACACGGGGTTGGACGGTTGAAAACGGCAGAACTGGCGCGCTATGGCGATCCGGTGAAACTGGCAACCATGCGCGCGATCAAGGCTGCGCTGGACCCGCACGGCGTGCTGAATCCGGGGGCGGTTGTTTGAAGGTGTTTCCGATCTTGGCATTCCCCCCCTTGACCTGCCCCCAAAACCCCCTTATTG
>JALWOO010000617.1 GCA_027083485.1 Amylibacter sp.
TATGGATTGACCTTACATCGCGGCTCAATCAGACAGAAATGAACCGGTTTAACGTGATAGGTGACCCATGGATGCGAAACAGATAGCCGAAGAATGGCTGGCGGCCCATAAGGATGTGCAGTTTGTGCAGGCGGGCTTTTTTGATCTGAACGGACAGTTGCGCGGCAAAAGAATGCCACTGGCGAATTTGGCCAAAGTGCTGGACGGTGGCGTGCGAATGCCTATGTCGCTCGCGGGGGTGGATATTTGGGGCTGTGATCCCGAAGGCAGCGCCATGGTCTTTGAAAGCGGTGACGGTGACGGCATTTGCCAACCAACCGAACGCGGTGTGGTGCTGAACAATATCACCATGGAACCCAGCGCCTTTGTGCCATTGGTTTTGCACAATGAGGACGGCAGCCCGTTTGCCGGTGATCCAAGGCAGGCGCTGGCCAATGTGGTCGACCGGTTCAAGGCGCGCGGCCTGACAGTGGTGGTGGCAACGGAGCTGGAGTTCTATCTCAGCGATCCTGAAGCGGATTATCCGGCTTCGCAGATCACCGGCGAGGTTTTGGACCGCTATTCCATGCTGGCGGTGGATGAGCTGGACCATTTCGAACCCTTCCTGAATGATGTGTATCGTCTTTGCACAGAGCAGGGCATACCGGCGGATGCGGCAATTTCGGAGAATGGCTCCGGCCAGATGGAAATCAATTTGAACCATGTGCCGGATCCCTTGCGCGCGGCGGATGATGCTATGTTGTTCAAACGGATCATTCGCGGCGTGGCGCGCAAACATGGGCTGAATGCCAGCTTCATGGCGAAACCATACGGGGATCGGTCCGGCAGCGGGTTGCATGTGCATTTTTCTGTATTGGATCAGGCCGGCGCAAATATTTTTGCCAATGGTACGCCCGAAGGGTCCGACGCGCTGAAATTTGCGGTGGCCGGATTGCTTGAGGCGATGCCGGACAGCATGGCGATTTTTGCGCCCCATTATAATTCCTATCGCCGTTTTGCACCGCAATCCCATGCGCCCGGCGCGGTGGCATGGGGGTACGAAAATCGCACAACCGCCATTCGCATTCCCGGCGGGCCGGATGTCGCACGGCGTATTGAACATCGTGTGAGCGGGGCGGATGCCAATCCCTATCTGGTATTGGCGGCGATCCTCGGGGCGGCGCTGTCGGGTCTTGATGCGGCGGTGCAACCAGTTGCGCCAACCAGAGGCGATGCTTATTCCCAACCCTTGCCGCAGCTGCCCCGGCAATGGGATACAGCGATTGACAGTTTTGCCAAAAGCCCGGTGATGGCGGAAATTTTTGCACCGGTGCTGCGGGATATGTTTGTCACCGCCAAACGTCAGGAATCGGTGCGTTTCATGGCAGAAGTCAGCGAATTCGAACGAAAAACCTACCGCGATACTGCCTGAAACCCGCTGGAATGGGTGTCTTAATGCCAATTTTGGCCTTATGAACAGTCCAATTTGTCATAAAGTTTGACATGCTGCGATATTCCCGCCTTACTGTTTGGCACATTAAGTTAGGGAGAAAACAATGCTGAAAAAATCACTTTTAGCTGGTATCGCACTGTCTTTGGGGCTGTCCACAGCCGCTATGGCAGGGGAATACCCAGAGAAGACAATTACAATCGTCGTGCCATCCAAGGCCGGCGGTTCAACAGACCGGACTGCACGGTTGTTTACCGAATTGGCGGAAAAGAATTACGATGGCTTTGAGTTTGTCATTAAGAACATTCCCGGTTCCGGTGGCCAAAAAGGTTTCGAGGCAATCGCACGTGCCAAGGCTGACGGCTATACAATCGGCCTGAACTTTACCCCGCAGCTGGTGGCGCATATCGTTTCCAAGCGTGCGAAATACACTTTGGACAGCTTTCACGTGATGGGCAACGTGGCACAGGATCCGGGCATTGTTGCGGTTCCCAAGGACAGCAAGATCAAGAACATGGGCGATCTGGCTGCCGCTGCCAAGGCTGGCGCTTTGACGGTTGCCGTGAACGGGATCGGTTCCGATGATTTTCTGGCCGCCAAATCCTTTGAGGCCGCTGCCGGTGTTGAATTCAATCTGCTGCCAACCAAAGGATCGACCGAACAAAAAGCCGGCGTTCTGGGCGGGCATGTGGATGCAGCATTCATGAACCTGTCGCAAATGATCAAACAGCACAAGGCTGGGGATGCGCGCATTATTTCCCTGCTGACCGAGGAACGCGATTCCCATTTGCCGGATATGGCCACTTCCAAAGAGCAGGGCTTTGATGTGCAAATGCGGGCAACCCGCGGGTTCATTGCACCAGCCGGTATTGATGCCGCTATCCAGGGCCAGCTGGATGACATGCTGACCGCGATTATGGCCAGTGATGAATTCAAGGCAAATGCTGCCAAAGGAAACATCTTCCTGTTGCCGCAATCCGGTCCGGATTACCTTGCCTATCTGAAAGGCCTGCAAGCCGATACTCAAGCAGTATATGACAAAGCACCCTGGTAATGGCCAAAAAACATGTTGACCGCGCCGTTCTGGCGCTGCTCATCGTAATGGCTGTGCTGTTGTTCAACAGCACAGCCAATTACACAGGGATCGCCCTGAAAACCTCTGCCAAATATGTTCAGTTCCTTGCCGTGTCGATCGGCGTTTTGTCGGTCATACAGCTGGGATTCAGCGTGTTCAAAGAACAGTCTTCGGTGAAGTTGCAGTTAACCGAAAACATAGGCAGGTTTGTCGGGTTGCTGGTAAGTCTGGGATTGTTTGCAGCGGCGTTTGAAAAATTCGGGTTCTTTATTCCGGCGGCAGTTTTCATTCCGTTCATTGCAGTCTTGTTGGGATATCGGCGGCCTTTCGTGATCGCGCTGACGACGATCGGGGTTTTGATATTTGTCTATCTGGTGTTCATTCAGCTGCTTTCGGTGAATTTACCCGGTCTTGATTTTCTAGGGGGTGTTTGACGTTGGAATATCTTCAAGTTGTGTTTTCCTTCGAAGCCTTGCTGACCATTGCTATCGGCACGATTGCCGGTGTGGCGATTGGCGGGATGCCCGGGTTGACCGCAACGATGGCCGTCGGGCTGTTGGTGCCCTTCACCTATACGATGGATCCGACCATGGGGCTTATGCTGCTGGGCGGGATTTATTGCGGGGCCATGTATGGCGGCTCGATTCCGGCAATTTTGCTGAACACGCCGGGCACACCGGCGGCGGTGGCCACGGCCATCGAAGGCTATCCCATGAGCAAACAGGGACGCGGGGCGCTGGCGCTCAAGGTGTCCGTGACCGCATCCTTTATGGGGGGCAGTTTTTCGGTGTTGATCCTGCTGCTGTTCGCGCCGTTTCTGGCGCGTCAGGCTTTGGCTTTCGGACCGGCGGAAACCTTTTTGCTGGCCTTGATGGGGCTTGCGGGGATCATTTCGATTGCGGATGAGAATTCATCCCTGATCAAGGCGCTGATTGCCGGTCTGATCGGGATGATCATCGCCGTGATCGGCACCGATGATATGTCCGGCAGCCTGCGCTATACCATGGGCATGATCGAACTGATCGACGGGATCGATTTCATGCCGGCGCTGATCGGGTTGTTTTCCATGATCCAGATGCTGGAACTGGCGGGTATGAAAACCCACGAGATCGACACCTCGCTGATTGACAAGCAACACAAAAAGGAACCGATGCCCAAGGGGATTTTCAAGCATATGGCGCTGGGTTCCGGCACCGGCACATTGATCGGGATTCTGCCGGGCGAAGGGGCCACCATTGCGGCGTTTATTTCCTATAACTTCTCCAAGCGCATTTCCAAGGTGAAGGAGCTGTTCGGCAAAGGCAATCCCGAAGGCATCGCCGCCGCCGAGGCCGGAAATAATGGCTGTGTCGGGGGGTCTCTGGTGCCCACGCTGACGCTTGGTATTCCGGGCAATTCGGTGGCCGCGGCCCTGATGGGTGCGTTCATCATCCAAGGGATGATTCCGGGGCCGGAGCTGTTTACCGAATATGCGGACCGGACCTATCCGTTCATTATTTCGATGTTCGTGGCCAATGGCGTGTTTCTGATCGTGGGGCTGACCTTTGCCCCCTATCTGGCGCGTATTGCGTTGATTCCACCGGCGATTATGGTGCCGGTGGTCAGTGCTTTTGCGGTGCTGGGGTCCTATGCCCTGAACAACGCGGTTTTCGACATCTATATGATGATCGGCTTTGCGCTGGGCGGGCTGGTGCTCAAGAAACTGGGCTTCTCGCTGGAAGCCTTGATTCTGGGGCTGATCCTTGGCCCGATTGCCGAAGGTGGCTTTACCCAGGGGATGATCATTGGCCACGGCTCGCCGATGATCTTCTTTGAAAGCTCGATTGCCAAGGTGATGTGGGTGATTATCTTCATCCTGCTGATCCCGCCGCTTTACAGCTATCTGAAAAGCAAGCGGACCTAAAG
>JALWOO010000618.1 GCA_027083485.1 Amylibacter sp.
CTTTGGGCATGGCGAGTTGCACATGATGCAATGCCAGAATGGCCATGTTAACGTTCCTTTCGGGCATGAAAAGTAAACCCGAGAAAATTCAGCAGCAACTGTGCTGCCAAAATCGGGGTGCCGCCTGTGGGGTCGTAATCGGGCGCGACTTCGACCAGATCAATGCCGATGACGTCATGGGTTTGCGCCACCTGTTGCAGCAGCTCCAGCACCTCGTAATACAGAAACCCGCCATGGCTCGGGGTGCCGGTGCCCGGCGCAATGGAGGGGCAAAATGCATCAATATCTATGGTCACATAGACCGGCACGCCCGCCGGTATCCGTGCGGCCGCCGCAGCAATTCCCATGGCGCGAATGTGGCGCACGGATTGAATATCGGACCCCATTTTACGGGCCGCAACATAGCCTTCGCGGGCTGTAGAGGACACATTGCGAATGCCGTATTGCGACAGGCCGGTTACATAGTCCTTTTCCGCAGCCCGACGCATCGGGTTGCCATGGCCAAAGCGCACGCCGTGGCGTTCATCGACAAAATCCAGATGCGCATCTATTTGCAACACATGGAAATTGCCCACATTGTCAAAGGCATTGATACAGGGGATATTCACCGAATGATCGCCGCCAATCACCACCGGCAAGGCCCCTGCATTCAGGGCTTTGCGCACGCCGTATTCGATATTCAGGTGGCTCTGGATTGTGTCCGTATGGATGATATCCGCATCCCCCATATCCACAATCTGCACATCCGCACCCAGATAGGTCACGTCGTCCTCGAAATCATAGGCCCCCGCATGGCCAAAGCTGAACAGGGTCGATGCCTCGCGCACGGAACGCGGGCCAAAACGGGCACCGGAACGGTATTGCGCGCCAAAATCAAACGGTGCACCCAAGACGGCCACATCCGCATCCAGAGAATCCCAATCCGCCACATAGGGTTTTTTGGCAAAGGTCGGAATACCCACAAATGGCAGATTCAACCGGCCGCTTTCATACCCGTGATGGCTCATACAATTCTCCTTAGGGTCAGGACCCATTAATCCTGCATCGCTGGTTTGAGCGAATTTTTCTGCTGATCAGGCGTTGTTGCGCCGGAAATGTCAATATTTTCAAGCAACGACAACGCAGTCAGCGGGAAAATTCGTCAAATCCTCCGGACGCAAACGCCCCTTCATTTCAGCGGCATGGGCCGCTTGAAAAGGGCACCACCCTGTCCGGCGCGCCCCAAACCCCCGATATTTCGGGGCGTTTGCGCCAGCGACGCAGGATTAATGGGTCCTGACCCTAATTCACGGCTAACCCTGCGACTTGTTTGTTATAAATGCAAGCGGCACTTGATTGATCAAAAGAAGCAATGCACATTGTGGCTATAAAGGGGAGACTACAATGTTATTGAAAACACCACTCTGGAAACGCACACCGCCTGCGATTTTTCCGGTAACACTCGGGTATATGGGCTTATCACTTGCCTGGCGCAACAGTTCGGAAGTGCTGCCAATACCGGACTATATCGGCGGAATACTCTTGGGGCTGTCGACGGCCTTTTTCCTGTACTTTTTTGCCTTTTACATCGCAAAACTGATCGGGCGCCCGTCGGTTTTGCTCGAAGATCTCAAGGCACCGCCCTTGCGGGCCGGTATTGCGGCAATACCCATGAGCATGATGCTGCTTGCGGCAGCCTTGTTGCCGTTCAACATTTCGGTTCCACAAATATGGTGGACAGGGGTCATCCTGCAATATGGCACCACCATCGCGGTTCTCTGGGCCTTGTGGCGGGATCCACCGGACAAACGCGCATTTTCACCGTTTATGTATCTGACGTTTGTCGGACCAGTGGTCGGGCCTATCGCCGGAATCAAACTGGGATACGCCACCGAGAGTTACTGGCTCACGATTGGCTCGCTGATTGCCTTTGTGGTGATTTTCTTTGGCTATGCGATCAAATTGCTGAAAGTATTTCCGGCACAACCATTTCGCCCGTCGCTGGCGATCACATTGGCACCTTTGTCCCTGTTTGCCCTTTCATTCGGCATGCTCGGCATGGACAGCTGGTTTATCGTGTTCTACTGGCTGTCATGGGCCGCATTTGTCGGGGTTGTTGCCTTGTTGCCGTGGATGACTGAGGGAGGTTGGACACCTGTATGGGGATCATTCACCTTTCCTCTGGCTACCTTTACCAATGTGCAGATACTAGCCATGCACAAAGGCATGGGCTTTATTGCTGAAGTTGGTGTGATTTTGGGGTTGGCTGTTGGTACGCCGATTGTTTTTTATATTGTGTACCGTTCCTCCATGGCCTGGGTCACCGGTGCCTTGTCGGAAAAATCCGGCGCTGCGGTGGTTTAAACCGTATCATACCACTTAAAACCGGTATTATCTGGACAAGCCCCGCAGAATAAACCGCTGCGGGGCTTTTCTTTTCAGTGCAGCCATGAAATAGGGACGTGGCAACACCACTTTCCATTAGGAGATCGTTATGGAGATTCGTGAGGCACTCACCTTTGATGATGTATTGCTTGTTCCGGGGGCGTCCAGCGTCCTGCCGAGTGAAGCAGATACATCTACATTTGTTACCAAGAATATTCCCCTCAATATCCCGCTGCTCAGTTCCGCTATGGATACCGTCACCGAAGCGCGTATGGCGATTGCCATGGCACAGGCCGGCGGCATGGGGGTCATTCATCGCAACCTGACCATTCAGGAACAAAGCGATCAGGTCCGGCGGGTGAAACGCTTTGTTTCCGGCATTGTTTATAGCCCGATCACGCTGCGCCCCGATCAGACCCTGGCCGATGCCAAGGCACTTCAGGAACGCTATCGGGTGACCGGTTTTCCGGTTGTGGACGAAAAGGGTCGGGTGCTGGGCATTGTGACAAATCGCGACATGCGTTTTGTCAGCGCCGAGGATACGCCGGTTTCCCTGATGATGACCTCTGACAATCTGGCGATCCTGCGCGAGCCGGCCTCGCTGGAAGAGGCCAAATCCCTGATGCATGCGCGCCGGATTGAAAAATTGCTGGTGCTGGATCAGGACGATCAATTGACCGGTTTGCTGACCATCAAAGACCTTGAACAGGCGGTGTTGAACCCCTCTGCCTGCAAGGATGATCTGGGCCGCTTGCGGGTGGCGGCGGCATCGACCGTTGGCGATGCCGGATTTGAACGCGCCGAAATGCTGATTGACGCAGGCGTAGATCTGATCGTGATCGACACCGCGCACGGGCATTCCATTTCGGTTGGCCAATCGGTTGAACGGATCAAAAAGCTGTCCAATACGGTTGAGGTCGTGGCCGGTAACGTGGCCACCGGCGAAGCCACCAAAGCCCTGATCGATTGCGGTGCGGATGCGATCAAAGTCGGCATCGGGCCGGGGTCCATTTGCACCACACGCATCGTTGCCGGTGTCGGGGTGCCACAACTGACCGCGATTGACGATTGCGCCACGGCGGCGGCATCGACCAACACACCGGTGATTGCCGATGGCGGGATCAAATTCTCGGGCGATTTTGCCAAAGCCATCGCCGCAGGGGCCAGTTGCGCCATGGTCGGCTCCATGATCGCCGGCACAGACGAAGCTCCGGGCGAAATGATCCTCTATCAGGGCCGCAGTTTCAAATCCTTCCGCGGCATGGGGTCTGTCGGGGCTATGGCACGCGGATCTGCCGACCGGTATTTCCAGAAAGAAGCCAGCACCGACAAGCTGGTGCCCGAAGGCATCGAAGGGCAGGTTCCCTACAAAGGGGCCGCAAGTGCGGTGATCCATCAAATGGTCGGCGGTTTGCGCGCGGCCATGGGCTATACCGGCAGCGCCACCATTGCCGACATGCGGCAAGGGTGCAAATTCGTGAAAATCTCCGGGGCCGGCCTGAAGGAAAGCCATGTGCATGACGTTCAGATCACCCGCGAAAGCCCGAATTATCGCGCCGGATAAGCGTTTCGACCTCCTGTTTATTGGTCCTGACAGAATGGAAAAACTCTGAATGACACCTGCCGCCCGTTACGCCGCCGCCATTACCGTTCTGGATGATTTTCTGGCGGGGGCACCTGCTGAAAAATTGTTGTCCAACTGGGCGCGGGGCAACCGCTATGCCGGTTCAAAGGATCGCGCGGCGGTGCGCGACATCGTGTTTGATTGCCTGCGCTGTTTGCGCTCCTTTCAGGCACGCGCCGGTTTTGGCGGCGGGCGGGGTTTGGCCGTGGGGCATATTCTGTCGCAAGATCAGGAGCCGGCGGCGTTTTTTACCGGCGAAGGCTATGCGCCGCCGGTACTGGAACAGGCTGAAATCGACGCGATCGCCCGACATGCGCCCCTGTCAGAGGCGGAAAAACTGGACCTGCCCGATTGGTTGCTGCCGGTCGTCCAAACCAGCCTTGGCGACGATTACCAAGCCTATTGCGCAGCCTTGCAACAC
>JALWOO010000619.1 GCA_027083485.1 Amylibacter sp.
GGATTGCAAAACCATGGATCTGCTTGACGCGCTGCAATTCATTCTTCAGCGCATCGTGATAGGGCCTGTGACAGGTTTCAATCCGGTGCCGGATTTCTTCCTCGCCGGGTTTACGGCCGAGCCGGTAAATGCCCAGCCCGTCAAAATCCGTGGTCGGGCAGAGTTCGGTGGTGTTCTGGCCGGGGTACAGGCTGACGCCCCCGGGATCCCGGTTCACGTCGATCACATAGCGGTGAATTGCCGTGCGCACGGTTGTCACATCCGGCACCAGATCCGCATAAAGCCGGTCAATATGCCAATCCGTATCCGCCAGCTTCCGGCCATTGTCATTCAGCGTGGCCCAAACATCCGGCGGCACATCCGTGCCGGTGTGGGGCAGGCCCAGAACCAGCGGGCTGTTGCCTTGCGCAACCTTGATAAAACCGCTCATAGCGTCAACTCCAATCCGCTAACCGTGACCAGATCACCGCTGCTGACCAACTGTGCTGCGACTTCCAGATCGGGGGCGAGGTAGCGATCCTCGCCTATCGCGGCCACATCGGCGCGCAATCGCGCCATCACCGATTGCAGCGGTGCGCTGGTTTGCAAGGGCGCGCGGAACTCAACACCTTGGGCAGCGCAAAGCAGCTCCACCCCCAAAATCCGGTTCAGGTTTACCACCATCGGCATCAACCGCCGCGCCCCGTGGGCGGCCATGGAAACGTGGTCTTCTTGGTTGGCGCTGGTCGGGGTGCTGTCCGTCACACAGGGATTGGCCAGATGTTTGTTTTCGCTCATCAGGGCAGCGGTTGTGACCTCTGCAATCATCAGGCCGGAATTCAGACCGGGGTTTGGCGTCAGAAATGGCGGCAGGTCATGGCTCAGGGTCGGATCCACCATCAGCGCAATGCGCCGCTGGGCGATGGCCCCGATTTCCGACAGGGCCAGCGCGATCATATCGGCGGCAAAACCCACAGGTTCCGCATGAAAATTTCCGCCCGACACAATCAACCCAGCCTCGGTCAGCAC
>JALWOO010000620.1 GCA_027083485.1 Amylibacter sp.
GGCCAAGACCATCCAGAAGTATCTGGGGTCCGGCTTTATCGTCAAATCCAGTGTCGGCCACGTCAGGGATTTGCCGAAAGACGAGATCGGCATCGACATCGAGAATGACTTTACCCCTCGATACACCACCATCCGTGGCAAGGGCAAGGTGCTACAGGATATTCGTTCCGCCGCAAAGAAGGCCGACAAGGTCTACCTCGCCACCGATCCGGATCGCGAAGGGGAGGCGATTGCCTGGCATATTGCCCAGGAACTCAAGAGCGACGACAAGCTCTACCGGGTGCTGTTTAACGAGATCACCAAAAAGGCCATTCTGGCGGGGATCGATAACCCGACCCAAATCGATATCGGTATGGTCAACGCCCAGCAGGCCCGCCGGGTGCTGGACCGGATTGTGGGCTATAAGCTCAGTCCGTTGCTGTGGGAAAAGGTCAAGCGTGGTCTGTCCGCCGGGCGGGTGCAGAGCGTGGCGGTGCGGCTGGTGGCCGAGCGGGAGGCCGAAATCCGTGCCTTTGTGCCCGAGGAATCCTGGTCGATCACCGCCGATTTGGATGCCAAGCCGGCGTTTTCAGCCAAGTTGACCAAGCTCGACGGCAAGGCCACCAAGCTGAAAGAGGGCGATACCGCCAACGCCCTGGTCAAAGAGCTGTCCGGCCAGCCGTTTAATGTGGCAACGGTCACCAAAAAGGAGCGTAAAAAGCGCCCGGTGCCGCCGTTTATCACCAGTAAGTTGCAGCAGGATGCGGCGCGCCAGTTGGGCTTTACCCCCAAACGCACCATGAGCGTGGCCCAACAGCTTTACGAGGGGGTTGAGCTGGGATCGGAAGGGCCGGTGGGCTTGATTACCTACATGCGTACCGACTCCACCCGCATCTCCAACGATGCACTGGATGCGGCCAGGGGCTTTATCAATGAGCGCTATGGCGCCGAATACCTGCCCGCCAAGGCCAACATCTATAAAACCAAAAACTCCGCCCAGGACGCCCATGAGGCGATTCGCCCCACGGA
>JALWOO010000621.1 GCA_027083485.1 Amylibacter sp.
TCCGGCAGAGCTTTCGGCATTGCAGGAAGCGGCCTGGAATCCGGTCCTGGACTGGGCCAGAACCACCCATAATGCCCCGTTGAACACGACTTTCGGAGTGCTGCCGGTGGCGCAACCGAATCAGTCGGTTGCGAATCTGCGGGCGGCTCTGGAAGGCTATGATTCTTTTCAAATAGCCGCGATTCACGACCTGATTTGCATCTCCGGGTCGCTGGTGTTGGCTCTGGCGCTTGCTGAAGGGGCTTTGTCGGTGGATCAGGCATGGGAATTCTCCCGTATCGACGAAGATTGGCAGGCAAAACTCTGGGGGCTTGATGATGAAGCCGAGGAAAATGCCCGAGCCAAAAGGGTCAGCTTTGCATTTGCCCACAGAATTTTGATGTTGATCCAATAGTCTGTGTGAATATCCGCACATATAGGTAATCAATACTGTCATAGTGTTTCCCCATGTTGGACGATAACGCCGAATTTCCCCGCGCGCTCCGCGCAGAGCTGGCGGGTAGTTAGGTAGTTCTTCCTTACCTAAGTGATTGATCCGAAAGAAGGTGCAGAGTATTGGTCTGAAAAAATGACATTTTTTGACCCTTGACCTAGACCCCAAACACGCTTCACAATTACCAATGCTTGCAAAGTTTCACTTTGGGCAAAAAATCTTGGCCCTTACGGGTCAGTTAGCCGTCACAAAAATGTGGCGGTACATCAGGAAGAGGTAAAAATGAAAAAAACAACATTCTTGGGCACAGTTGCTGCTGCTGCCATGGTTGCTGGCGTTGCCGGTGCCGGTACACTTGACGACGTAAAAGCCAAAGGCTTCTTGCAGTGTGGTGTTTCCACAGGTCTCGTTGGGTTTGCTGCGGCTGACGCAAACGGCAACTGGGGTGGCTTTGATGTTGCTGTATGTCGCGCTGTTGCAGCGGCTGTGCTGGGTGATCCGCAAGCAGTTAAATTCACACCAACCACCGGTAAAACACGTTTCACCGCGCTGGCTTCCGGTGAAGTTGACATGCTGGCTCGTAACACCACATGGACTTTCTCCCGTGACGTTGACCTGAAGTTCACCTTCGTTGGTGTTAACTACTACGATGGTCAGGGCTTCATGGCTCCTAAGGCTCTGGGCGTTACTTCCGCCAAAGACCTGGACGGCGCAACCGTTTGTATCCAGACCGGTACAACAACCGAGCTGAACCTGGCTGACTACTTCCGTTCCAACAACATCTCTTATGAGCCTGTACCTGTTGAAACAAACGCAGAAGCACAGCAGCAGTACCTGTCCGGTGCCTGTGACGTTCTGACAACAGACGCTTCCGGTCTGGCCGCTACTCGTGCCACATTCGAAAAGCCAGGCGATCACGTTGTTCTGCCGGAAATCATTTCCAAAGAGCCACTGGGTCCACTTGTACGTCATGGCGACGACCAATGGGCTGATACAGTTCGCTGGACACTGAACGCGCTGATCGCTGCTGAAGAAATGGGCATCACATCTGCCAACGTTTCCGAAATGGCTGCAAAGCCGGGCAACAACCCTGAAGTCAACCGTCTGCTGGGTACCGAAGGTAACCTGGGCGAGATGCTGGGTCTGTCCGCTGACTGGGCTAAAAACGCGATTGCTGCTGTAGGTAACTACGGCGAGATCTTTGAAAAGAACATCGGTGAAAACACCGCAATCGGTCTGTCCCGCGGCTTGAACGCACAGTGGACAAACGGTGGTCTGATCTACACTCCTCCGTTCCGTTAAGGACATCTAGGAAAAGGGCGCAGCCGAGGTTGCGCCCTTTTTGCCTTTAGAAGTACGAATTCTTTTAAATGTCCCGCCCGATAAGCTGCTCGCAAGAAGCCAGCTGTGGCGGGACATTTCAAACCAACATATTAGGGAGCGACAGACAGATGTCTGCAATCACCGATCCTCCAAAGGACGGCTTCCATCTGAGTATGCTGATCTACGATTCACGATACCGGTCAATGACCATTCAAATCGTGACATTGATGCTGTTCATGCTTGGGGTCGCCTGGCTTATCAATAATGCCGCTGTAAATCTCGCCAGACTGGGCAAACCGCTTAGTTTCAGTTTTCTGTGGGAACCCGCCGGTTATGACATTAACCAGAAACTCATCGAGTATAACAGTCAGATGACCAATGCGCGCGCCGCACTTGTGGGGTTGCTCAATACGCTGCTGGTGGCGGTGCTTGGCTGTGTTACGGCAACGATTTTAGGGGTTACCATCGGGGTTTTGCGCCTGTCCAACAACTGGCTGGTTGCCCGTTTGATGACGGTTTATGTTGAAACCATCCGCAACGTGCCTGTGCTATTGTGGATCACCCTGACCATGGCCGCGATTATCCACAGCCTGCCACGACCCAATGATTTCCGGGGGGCGAATGCCACGGCCTCTATGATCGGGGATGCTGTTGCGATAACCAACCGGGGGATTTTTATGCCCAAGCCGGTTCTGCATGACGGCTCGATGATTGTCATCGGGGTGTTCCTGTTGTCGATTGTCGGGATTTTTGTCTTTGGCAAATGGGCCAAAGCGCATCAGGAGGCCACAGGGCAGATCCTGCCGACGTTCTGGATCAAACTGGGCATTCTGTTTATCCCTGCGATCCTGACTTTCTTTGTGATGGGGAACCCGATCACGCTGGAATATCCTGTACTCAAGGGCTTCAACTTCAAGGGCGGTTTTCATATCCGCAACTCGTTGATCGCGCTTTGGTTGGCTTTGTCGCTTTATACAGCGGCATTTATTGCCGAGGCGGTTCGTTCCGGCATTCAGGCCGTTTCAAAGGGCCAGACCGAAGCCGCAGCCGCGTTGGGTTTGCGTCCTAGCTGGATCATGCAGCTGGTTGTGTTGCCACAAGCGTTGCGGGTGATTATTCCTCCTCTGATTTCGCAGTTTCTGAACCTGACCAAAAACTCATCACTGGCGATTTCCGTGGGGTATATGGATATCACCGGTACGCTGGGAGGCATTACGCTGAACCAGACCGGTCGCGAGATGGAATGTATTCTGCTGTTGATGCTGTGTTACCTGATTATCAGCCTGATCGTTTCATCGGTGATGAACTGGTACAATAATTCTGTTAAGTTGAAGGAGCGGTAGAATGACCAAGATTTCATATGTCCGCACCGATATGTTGCCGGAGCAGGCCCCGCCTGTTACCGCAGCCGGTCCAATCCGCTGGGCGCGCGAAAACCTGTTTTCCTCAAAGCTGAACTCGGTTTTGACGATTGCTGCCGTGATTGCGCTGTATTTCATCCTTTCCGGATTGTTGCCTTGGATATTCCATTCTTCCTGGGCTGCCGGTTCGTTGAATGAGTGTCGCGAAGTCATCAAGGAAGCCTATGGTCCGGATGCCAGCGGGGCCTGTTGGGCCGTTATCCGTGAACGGTATTTGCAGTTGGCCTACGGGTTTTATCCGCCTTTCCCGGGTGGTGAAATGAACGGCTTTGCGCCGGCGGAAGGCACCTCTTTGCCAGCGTATTTTCGTCCGAACCTGACCTTTGTTTTGATGATTGTTGCCTTGGCTCCGGTTTTGTTTGATCGCTTGCCCCGCAAAATGCTGTGGTTCTCGGCAATCTATCCTTTCCTTGGCTTCTGGTTGCTCTGGGGCGGATCAATCTGGGTTCCCGTTATGGCGCTTTTGGGCTTTGTCCTTGGTGGCGTTGCCTTCAGTGTTCTGAGCAAAATGTTCAGTTCTCTGATCGGGGTTATCGCCGCCTTTGTGGTGCCGGTTATCTGGTGGATTCTTCTCTCCGGTTATGCCGCAGACGCCATGCAAGCGATTGCTCCGGTTGGTTTGTTGCCGATTGAATCCTCGCAGTTCGGGGGCTTCATGCTGTCGATCATCATCGGTATTACCGGTATCGTGGTCTCCTTGCCGATCGGCATCGTTCTGGCGCTTGGCCGTCAGTCCGACATGGTTATCGTCAAATCGCTCTGCGTCGGGTTCATCGAATTCATTCGCGGTGTGCCACTGATTACGCTGCTGTTTGTTGCATCGGTTCTGTTGCAGTACTTCCTGCCTTCGGACGTGACATTCGACAAGATCCTGCGTGTTGTGATCATGGTGACGATCTTTGCGGCGGCCTATATGGCCGAAGTAATCCGCGGTGGTCTGGCGGCTCTGCCAAAAGGCCAGTATGAAGCAGCGGATGCCTTGGGGCTGGATTACTGGAAGGCCACGCGCCTGATCACCATGCCACAAGCGTTGAAGATTTCGATCCCGGGCATCGTGTCCACCTTTATCGGCCTGTTCAAGGATACCACGCTGGTTTCCGTGATCGCGCTGATGGATCCGATCGGATTGACCAACAACATTCGCGGGGATGCAAACTGGAACGGTATTGTCTGGGAGCTGTTCGGCTTCGTTGGCTTTATCTTCTTCCTGTTCTGTTT
>JALWOO010000622.1 GCA_027083485.1 Amylibacter sp.
CAGGGGCGGCGATGTGGGCTTGCCGCCGGCCAGTGTGACCAAAACCATGACCACGCTTTATGCGCTCGATCATCTGGGGGCGGATTACCGGTTCAAAACGCGGGTGATCGGGACCGGACCCATTGTGAACGGTGTGTTGCAGGGCGATTTGATTCTGGCCGGTGGCGGGGATCCGCAACTGGACAGCGACGGTTTGGCCGATCTGGCGGCGCAACTGCGGGTGCGCGGGGTGAAAAAGATCAAAGGCAAGTTTCGCGTTTATAGCGATGCGCTGCCCTATCTGCGCTCGATTGATCCGGGGCAACCGGAATATGTGGGCTATAATCCGGCGATTTCCGGTTTGAACCTGAATTTCAACCGTGTGTATTTCGAATGGAAACGGGTGGGAAAGGGCTATCAGGTCACCATGGATGCACGCGGCGAACAGTTCCGCCCGCTGGTGCGCGGGATCACCATGTCGATACGGGACCGGAAAGCACCGTTGTTTACCTATAAATCCGACAGGCGCGAAATCTGGAGCGTGGCGCGTCCGGCATTGGGCAAGGCCGGTGGCCGCTGGTTGCCGGTGCGCAACTGTGCGGCCTATGCGGGCGAGGTGTTTCAGTCGCTTGCCGCTGCCCATGGCATCAGATTGCCGCGTGCGGGTGAAGTCAAAACAGTGCCGGCGGGAACCGTGCTGGCGCAGGAAAACAGCGACGTGTTGGCAGAAGTTTTGCGCGCGATGCTGAAGTATTCCACCAACCTGACCGCAGAGGTTTCAGGGTTGACAGCCACAGGCCGGACGGGTGTTGCGGCAGGAAGTTTGAAGGCATCTGCCAAGGAGATGGTGAATTGGCTGGGGCCACGTTTCGGCCTGAACGGGGTGCGGTTTCTGGACCATTCCGGCATGAATGACAAAAACCGGCTGAGCGGCAAGCAAATGGTGGATGTGCTGGTGAAAACCGGCTGGAACGGGCCGTTGCGCCCGTTGCTCAAGCGGATCAAGTTGAAAAACTCCAAGGGGC
>JALWOO010000623.1 GCA_027083485.1 Amylibacter sp.
TCATCCTACGGGATGAACGTCCGGCAGAACCGCTGGAAGTGGTGATGGAATATGAAGGTGGCGTCCGTGAATTTGTGAAGTTTCTGGACCGGTCCAAAACGCCAATCATGGATGAGCCGATTTATATTACCGGAACAAGGGACGACATCGAAGTCGAGGTCGCGATGTGGTGGAACGACAGCTACCATGAAAATGTTCTGCCTTTTACCAACAATATTCCACAGCGCGATGGCGGCACACATATGGCCGGTTTTCGCGGGGCGCTGACCCGGACCATCAACAGCTATGCGGCCTCCAGCGGAATCGCGAAAAAAGAGAAAGTCTCTTTTTCCGGCGATGATGCGCGCGAAGGGCTGACCTGCGTTTTGTCGGTAAAAGTACCGGATCCCAAGTTTTCCAGCCAGACCAAAGATAAACTGGTTTCCTCTGAAGTGCGTCCTGCAGTTGAGGGGCTGATGAATGAAAAGCTGGCAGAATGGTTCGAGGAAAACCCCAAGCTGGCCAAGGAAATCGTTGGCAAGATCGTCGAAGCCGCGCTCGCCCGCGAAGCCGCGCGTAAGGCGCGTGAACTGACCCGACGCAAGACCGCTTTCGGGGGCACATCCTTGCCCGGCAAGCTGGCGGACTGTCAGGAACGCGACCCGTCCAAATCCGAAGTCTTTCTGGTGGAAGGGGACTCCGCCGGTGGCTCTGCCAAACAGGGGCGTTCACGTGAAAATCAGGCGGTGTTGCCGTTGCGGGGGAAAATCCTGAACATCGAACGGGCACGGTTTGACAAGATGCTGACCTCCGAGCAGATCACAAACCTGATTACGGCGCTTGGCACGGGCATTGGCCGCGATGAATTCAACATTGAAAAACTGCGGTATCACAAGGTGGTCATCATGACCGATGCCGATGTGGACGGCGCGCATATCCGCACCCTTTTGCTGACCTTCTTTTTCCGCCAGATGCCGGAACTGATCGAAGGGGGCTACCTCTATATTGCGCAGCCGCCCTTGTAT
>JALWOO010000624.1 GCA_027083485.1 Amylibacter sp.
ATCCTTGACAATGCCGGTAATGGTATCCAGCGCGCGCAGGGTTGCGATATCACCGTTCTTTGCCTCGGCCTTGTCCTGAGCCATGGCAGAAGTGGCCAGAACCACCCCCAACAGAATGCCCAGAACCTGCTTCATTTTTTGCTACTCGAAACGAATTTCAACAGCAGGGAAATCAGGCTGACTGCGCCTTGGGTATCAAGCACTTCGCCGCCCGGTTCCAGATTGAATTCGGAGCCGCCCGGAATCAATTCCACGTAATTGCCGCCCAACAATCCCTCGGAGGAAATCTGAATGGCGCTATCTTCTGGCAACACGATATCTTTGTTTACGGAAATGGTGGTTTCCGCGCGAAAAGTATCCGTGTTGAGGTCCAGACCGGTGACACTGCCAACCTTGACCCCAGCAATACGCACATCGGTGCCAAGGCTGATCCCCTGAATCGAGCGAAAATTGGCGTGCAAGTTATAGCTGTCTACCGGACCGGAAACGCCGGTTGAATTGGCCGCATAGGCCAAAAAGCCAACGGCAGCGGCAACAACAACGGCACCAATAACGGTTTCTGCGGCATTATTGGACATGGTCTACTCTGGCTGCCAAGCGTCGTAATCGGCCTTGATTGCGGGTTTTGCCCGACGCATGGACCCGGGAGGCGCATAGGCCGCAGGGGTGCCGGTCAGATTTGGCTGATGCGGTTTTTCCCAGGGTTTATGCACCAACGGGGCCTCTGTGGGCAGCTCGTCATAGGTGTGGTGCAGCCAGCCATGCCAATCAGGTGTCACGCGCGAAGCTTCTACATCGCCGTTGTAAATCACCCAGCGTTTTTTGTCGTCACGGGATTTGTAAAACACATTCCCCTGCTCGTCTTCGCCCACTTTGACACCCTTGCGCCAAGTGAACACACGGGTGCCGATTGTCTGGTCTTGCCACCAAATGAAATACTGAAGAATCTTTTTCATTTGTTCCACCTTATTGCAATTATTGCTGCGCCCTTATGGACCCAAAA
>JALWOO010000625.1 GCA_027083485.1 Amylibacter sp.
CCTGACGTTCCAGACCGGTGTTGGTGTTGCCGATGGTATTGGCAAAGCCGCGGGTAAAGAACTGGTCAAAGGTGGCAGGAATGCCCATGCCCGGAATCGAGGTAATCGAATTGGTGCGGGGAGCATACAATTCGCGGGAATATTGCATCTGTGAATTGCGCAGCGCAGATTCCGCCTGATAGACCTGAGCCGCAGCCGCCCGACGGCGTGCTTGTAATTCTGTATCATCGATTTTGAACAATACATCGCCGTCTTTGGCCCTGTGCCCTTCGATGCCCGCCATAAAGGTCACCCGACCGGGCATTTGCGCCACCAGCGTAACTTCTTTGAAAGGGATCACCGTACCGCCAACCGTCGCGTCCCCCCCGATGAGAGAGGTGGTCACTGCCACTGTTGTAAAATGGGTTTGGGTTTGTTCCGCTATTGCCAGGCTCGCCGGCACCACTGCCAATGCAGTAAAAGTCGTGATCGCAATTTTTTTAATTTTTTTCATAACGCTCCCCTTAGTCTTCGCTATTTATTGTTGTTTTAGTTGTTCACGTCTTTTTAACCACATCTGATGAGTTGTTGGATTTTATTTAGCACAACCTATCCAACAATAAAAGCATCTTTATATATCAATGTTTGAATATGTTGATCTTGTGGGAAAAAAAGTGGCATTTTGCACAGTAAAGCGGCAATAAACGAACAAGATCAGGCGAGAACACCCCCAAAAAGACGTTTTGCGCATTATTCAGCCCTTGGTGATTCGCAGTTCAGGAATACTGCCCAAAGGCGAAAACGCCTGCCTTTGCCATCCGGGCAGAGGCAGGAAGCCGGATTTCAGGTGCTTTCAGGCACAAAAAAACCACCGTTTAAAGCGTTACGACTTTATGTTGAAACGCAATTCCCGGTCTTTCGCTAACGCTCAAATGGGAATTGCGTTGTCTATTGATCCAAACAAAAGCCGAAACGCTCTAATCCACGGTGATTCCATCCGGTTAAAAAAATCCGCCCCCAAGATTAGAAAGGAAACGGGTTGCCCCACATATAGGACATCGGCTGGGAAAACGCATAAGACGCCTGCCCGATGTCCCGCGTCAGGCGGTTCATATTCACCGTCATCACCTGCATGGTTTGCGACATATTTCCGATGTTATCGGTCATAGAAACCATGGTGGTATTCATATTATCGATGTTGCGGGACATACCGCCAACATTATCGGCCATGCCGCCAATGCTGCCGCGCATGTCGACAAGGCTGGTTTGCATGGTGGTAATGCTCTGGTTCATGTCCTGCATGGTCACGGCGATGGTATGCACATCATCGGTCATTCTGGTCATGGTTTTGAAGCTTTGGTTCAGCTCCACCATCACATCGGCCATCTGGAAAACCCGCTGGGCCATGCCATACATCACCCATGTGAACACAGCCATAACGATCACAATACCCACTGTGGCAAAGGCAATGGAACGGCCACTGTTAACGCGTCGATACATGGGTAACTCCTCATTCAATGAACGGAGTCCCCCCCGTTCACGCAGCCAAACCGGCAACATATTCCAATACCCTTATACGAATATATCAGAATTGTTAAGGGGATATTGCCGCGCCCCGATTATCTGCGCTCAGGCCTGTGCGTTTGCGGCACGCAAGGCACAGCCCTGCAGGGCGGCGAAATCCTCGTTTATCAGTGCCAAAGCAAAGTTTTGCATCAAACCGGCCTTGCGGCCCTTGTCGCGAAACGCCTGTTCAAACCCGAAACGGAGCAGAAACGGGGCCACCCCGCGCGCCACGCTGCCCGCCAGATAAATGCCGCCAAAGGGCAGATAGGACAGGGCCAGATCGCCAATCACCCCGCCCAGAAGAATCACAAACCGCGCCATGGCGGCTTCTGCCAGCGGATCATTTCCCGCCGCCACCGCGGCACTGATCTGCGCCGCATTGCGCGGTTGCGATAGCCCCTGCCGTTCGGCCTCCCGGCGATACACCGTTTCCAGCCCGCGCCCTGACAGCACATCCTCGAGCGAACAAAACCCCTCTGCCTGTGCCGCGAATTGCGCCAGCTTCAGCATTTCCCCATCCCGCGCGGGCAAGGCCATATGGCCGGATTCAGAGGCAAAAACCATAGGCACACCGTCGCCATGGGCCACCGCCACATTGAAGCCGGTACCGACGCCAACAACCAGACGCGGGCCTTTGTGCGGATCGCAAGCCCCGAACACCGGCGTCAGCCCGCCTGCGCCAAGCCCGCCCAGCGCATAGCCCAGCGCCGCCAGATCGTTGATCACCTGCACCTGTGCCGCGCCGGTTGCAGCGGCGATGCGCTCCGGTTCAATCGCCCAGTCCAGATTGGTCATCTCGGCCCGCCCGTCTGTCACCGGACCGGCAACCGCCACACAACAGGCGGCAAATCCTTTTGGTTGATCCTGAAAATACCGCGCCAGATGCGCCTCGAAGGCGGGCACGCCGGCATTGGGGAACCGCTGCACCGTGGTTTCATCCACCTGCCCGTTTATGGCCACGCCAATGCGGGTGTTGGTGCCGCCAATGTCGGCGACAAGCACCCGTTCCCCGCCATTTTCAATTTCCTGAAGCGTCGGGGGATTGGCCCCGCTTCGGGTGACAGAGACCCCTGCCACCTGCACCCCGAAGCGCAAAGCCGCCGTCACATCCAGCCCCGCAATCGCGGATTTATGCAGCGCACCCTGTGCGGACAGTTGCGCCAGCACCCCGGCCGAAAACGCATCCCCTGCCCCGACCGTATCCTTTACCGGCACGGCCGCCACCGGCACCCGCGTTTGCCGCGCGCCCTGTATCGCCAGCACTTCACGGCTGCCCTGTGTCAGCAACACCAAGGCCGGATCATGCACCGCCAGCATTGCCAGACGCGCCGCCAGATCGTTTGCCTCGGGGTAAAGCCAGTCCAGATCCTCGTCGGAGACCTTGATAATATCCGCCAGATCCAGCATCCGTTGCAACCGCGCCCGATAGGCCGGTTCATCGGTTATCAGGGCGGGACGAATATTCGGGTCCAGCATAATCACGCGGTCGCAGGCTGTTTCCGCCAGCCGGACAAAACTGTCGGCAGCGGGCGCATGGCACAGGCTGACGCCGCCAAACAGCAGGGTTGAAACGGTTTCAGGAATATCGGGCATATCCGCAGGGGCAATCATCCGGCCTGCCGAGTTTTCATCCAGAAAGGCATAATGCGGTTGCCCGTCCCGCATTGATACAATCGCCAACGTGGTTGGCCGGTCGCTTTGCACCGCCATAGACAGGTCCACCCCGTCCGCGGCCAAGGCATCGCGCAGGATTTGCCCCATGGGATCACGCGACAGGCCGGCCAGCAGCCCGACCTCTGTATCCAGACGCGCCAAGGCAATCGCCGTGTTCAGCGCCGCCCCGCCCGGATGCGGCATCAAGGCACCGTCCGCTTGCGGGATCATATCAATCAGGGCTTCGCCACAACACAGGATCATGTTTTTCATCCGCAAACAGGGGGAGGCAGGGTCAATGAACCCCGAGCCTACCGGCAGTTAACGCCAACAGCAACCCATGCTTGCGCCGCTCAGATCGACATCTTCTTGAACAGGAATTCGGGAATGGAGCGGATAATCAGCATGATATAGCGCCAGAAAAACGGCGTATAAATGGTGTTTTTCTTTTTCACCGCAGCGGTCCACAGATCATCGGCCACCGCTTCGGGGCTGGCGACAAGGAACATGCCGGGCAGGCCCCAAGTCATTGCCGTATCCACAAAACCCGGTTTAACCGTCACCACATGACCGCCCGCGCGGGTCAGGCGGTTGCGCAGGCCGGACAGGTAGGTATGAAACCCTGCCTTGGCCGCGCCATAGGTATAGTTGCCAACCCGTCCGCGATCACCGGCTACGGAGCCAATGCCGATCACCGTGCCGTTGCCGCGTTCCTCCATCAGCGGGGCCAGACCGTGCAGGAAATGCACAGGACCGGTAAAGCTGTCCTGAATGGTGCCATCGCCGAGCGCCGGGTCTGCGTCTATGGCCGATTGCTCGGGCATGGAGCCAACGAACACCGCCGCGTTGATGGTGCCGCTTTGGGCCGCTGCCAGATCATAGATCGGCTGAAAGCTGGCCGGATCGCGCATGTCCACGGCGATTGCCTTGGACATCGGCGCACCACGGGCGGCGCAATCCTGTGCTGTATGCTCTGTGTCCGCCACATCGCGGGCGGCCAGAATAACGCTATGGCCTTCGCGCGCCACACGGCGGGCAAAGGCGCGGCCCATGGCGGAACTTGCGCCCAGAATAATCCATGTGTCGCTCATTGTTTTGCCCCTCTCAGGTTCAGGCGTCTGGTCAGGTCGGTTTCAAAAGCATGTGTCGGGTCGGCCTCGTTCACAACCTGTTGCCAAT
>JALWOO010000626.1:0-703 GCA_027083485.1 Amylibacter sp.
CCCCGGCGACCGCATCAGCAAACCGCGCGGCGGTCAGGGCAGCGGCCCTTCGGGGTCACCTGATGGCGAGGGCGCCGATGACTTCATGTTCGTTTTATCGCGAGAGGAATTTCTTGATCTGTTTTTCGATGATCTCGAACTGCCGGATCTGGTCAAGCTCAGCCTGAAAGAGATCAGCGCCACCGAACCAAGGCGCGCCGGGTTTTCGGTGACAGGCGCTCCATCCAATATCAATATTGAACGCACCATGCGCAACTCGCTGGGCCGCCGCATTGCCCTTAAGCGGCCCAAGACAAAAGAAGTGCTCGAACTTCAAAAGCAGATTTTTGCCCTTGAAGCCATTCTCTCCCCGACAACCAGACAACGCGAAACGCTCAGCCAATTGCGTGCCGCGTTTGAAAAAGCCGGACAGCGCCAAAGAGCCATCGCCTATATTGACCCTCTCGACGTGCGCTATAATTATTTCACCAACCAGCCAAAACCCGCCGCCAACGCCGTCATGTTCTGCCTGATGGATGTTTCGGCCTCTATGGGCGAGCGCGAAAAAGATCTGGCCAAGCGATTTTTTGTCCTGCTGCATCTGTTTCTGGCCCGACGCTATGACAAAATAGATCTGATTTTCATCCGTCACACCCACAGCGCGCAAGAAGTGGACGAAGACACGTTTTTCCACTCCACCGAAACCGGGGGGACTGTTGTCAGT
>JALWOO010000626.1:713-1001 GCA_027083485.1 Amylibacter sp.
ACGCATTATCGAACAAAGATATCCGCCATTGGACTGGAACATCTACGCGGCGCAAGCCTCTGATGGCGAGAATTTCAGCAGTGATTCGGACAATTGCACCCACCTGCTCGACGAGGAGCTGATGAAACTGTGCCAGTATTTTGCCTATATCGAGATTGTCGATGAGCGCGAAGAAACTTTTCTGGACGAGGCCAGCGGTCTCGAGCTGTGGACTTCCTATCTCCCCGTTGCCAGCCACTGGGAAAATTTCGCCATGAAACGCATTGTCCGCGCCGAGGATATATATCC
>JALWOO010000627.1 GCA_027083485.1 Amylibacter sp.
CCTGGAGGATCAGGTTGCGCTGGAAGATTTCCTGATTGAACACGGTATCGACGGGGCCAATCTACAACTGGGGGACGGGTCGGTGATTGCCGGTGCCGATCTGGCGCGGGTGGTCGAAGAGGCCCGCAAGGCACGCACCATTCTGAACGCTTTCCCAACCCATTACAGCCGCCATATTTTGGAACAGGCCGCAATCGCCGGGGCCTTGGTTCCCGGCCGTGTTGATGACGACCCACAAGGGATTGCCGATGTGGTTGCCGCGCGGCTGGATCTGGTGGCGAATGAATATGAACGTGGTTGGAAAGGGCGGCTGACACAGGATGGCGGCTTGCGTTTTTCCCGTCATATTCGCGGGGTCGAAGAGGTCCGCACACTGGACGGCGGCTGTTTGCGATCCGGCGAAGCACGCAAGTTGGCGCAGATGACCAAAGCCTTGCAGGATGTTTATTCCAAACCGTCCAAATTTTCCCGCAAAGGCAAAGAAACCGCAATTTTTGCGCCATCGGACCTGTTGGCCGTGGTCATGGCCGAAGGCGAAAAAGGGCTTTCTTTGCAGCGCTACAAGGGATTGGGCGAGATGAATCCCGATCAGCTCTGGGAAACGACGCTGGATCCTGAAGCGCGCACTTTGTTGCAGGTGCGTGTCGAGGATCAGGCGGATGCGGACGACCTGTTCACCAAATTGATGGGAGATGTGGTGGAGCCACGGCGTGAATTCATCCAACAAAATGCCCTGAGTGTCGAGAATCTCGATTTCTAGAAAGAGTTGCGGTTCGGGGTGCAAAGACGCAAACCTGTCAAAAATGTCAGGGGAGCGCTTGTAGCCTGACAGAATTGACATGCTAAAGGCGGGTAAAACGGGGCTGTTCTTTCGGACAGCCCTTGGGAAAACTGTTAGTTTTCAGACAGGGAAGCGAAAGGCTGTCACCTCTGCATCACTGCGGAAGGTGACATTTTCACCGGCTTTTGCGGCTAGGCAAAAAAGGACGTATCTACTTCCCGGTTCCTGCGTCCATTAGGTGCAAGCTATGTGTCGATTGCGCCGCCTGTTGAATGGCCTTTCGCTTCCTGCCATTGTGAAATTTGATCAGCCGATTTTAATGTCGATCCCGCAGCGCGGGCCTTGCTCTCTATTAAGCGGATCTGGCAGAAAGCCGACGCTCATGGCAAGTGCAGCGAGTTCAGAGCGGGTGGAAACACCGGTTTTTTCCAACAAGGTGCGCATCCGTTGGCGCACTGCGGAAATGGAAATCGACAGCTCGTTCGCGATTGACTTATCCTGCATTCCCAGCCCGATAAGTTCGAGCAGTTCACACTGTTTTTCCGAAATGCCCATACGTTCCGGAAATTCTGCAAGGAAATGGGTCATATACCGATTATATGCCATGGTTGCAGCGCTGTTCAGCGTCCAGCCGTGTTCTTTGATCAGCGCATTGAATTCTTTCTTGCTGAAATCGCCGCCAAAGGAAATCAACCCCGTTTGTGGAGGCGCAAAACTGCGAAGGGGAATGGAAAACCCGGTGCGCATTCCAAGTTTTGCGATTTTATGCAGTACTGCCAGGCGCTCTTTGGGGAGCTTATGGTACTCATCCACGTATTCGATACCGATGGCAATCGGAGTCAGGCGTTCAATGGCGTGGGAGCGAAAATAGGACCATTGGCCTATTTCCGGATTTTTATTCGCTTCATTCAGCCATTTGGAATCGTAAGATGTGCGAATGAAAAGGGTCTTGCGCCAGTTTTGGAAATTTGTCGCAACAATAAAATCAACAAACGGAAGTTTCAGGCGTTTACTGAGGGCAACCAAAAGTTTCCACACGTCGGTTGAATGTTTGGTGCGTTCCAAATCAAGCAGAAAATCACGCAGCCTGTCGGGAGTGTGCGACTCGGAGACAAGAACTTCCCGGGCAACAGCGGAGTTTTCAAGGTCCCTGGTAAAACCGGAATGTCGCGAATTGTGATCTGAGGTCATATTTCAACAATGGCCTATGGTGTCGTAAAATTCAACCACGCCTAGCGGGGCGATCTGTGTGACAAGGTATACAGGCCTGAAAGCAGGATAACTCCGATGCCAAGGCCGGTTAGCAGATCGGGAATTTCGTCAAAAATCAGCCACCCAAGCAGCACCGCCCAAAAAACCGCCGTGTATCGAAAGGGCGTAACCAGCGCAATTCTGCCTTGCCGCATGGTGGCGACAGAGAAAAAATACCCAAGGAAAATGAATGCTGCCGCAAGGGCCAAAAGCCCGTAGGTGGTTATGTCCAGCGGAGTCCAGCCCCCTTCAATCAGCAGGCCGACACCGGAAACCAGCGTGATTGATGCGGCTGTGACAAAGGCTACAAACAGGGACGAAACACGGGGTGAGAATTTTCGCACGATAAGGTCCCGAAAGGTAACAAACCCGACGGCCACAAGGCCAAGGAGCGAAAAAATATTGAACCCGTCGCTGCCCGGTCGAATGATAATCAAAACCCCGATGCCACCGAATACGATTGCCAGACTTTGCTGCCAACTGATCCGCTCGCCCAAAAACAGGGCCGCAGCAAGGGCAACAGTCAGCGGAAGGGTTTGCAAGATCGCCGTGATATTGGCGATTGGCATGTTGAAAAGGGCAATTAAAAAACAGAAGGTGGCCCCGATTTCGGCGATTGTCCTCAGGCCGATATTTTTCAGGTCAGCGCTTTTCGGAAGCTCTCTGAAGACTCCGCTTGCCATGGCCACCACCGCCAAAAGACAGGTTGCAAAAACGCCTCGGACAAAAATGGTTTGTAACACACCGATATTCGCCCCTGCAAATTTGATGATGGTGTCATTGAATGCAAAAGCAGCCATGGAAGCAGACATAAAGGCGATGCCTTTAAGGGTATCATCGTTTTGCATGGCTTGAAACCGTATCCGGAAAACTGGGCTGAAAAGATTTTGTTGGTCGCTGAAAGGGTGCGCCCTGACCATGGACGTGATTTGCCGGTTTATGTCAACCGGTTCAGCATGTCCCGAAGGGGTCCTGTTCATATTTCACGCCGGCCAGATACAAACCATGCGGCGGGGCAACCGTTGCGCAGGCTGCACGGTTTGCTGCCCGCAAGGCCGCGCGCAGATCCTCGGGGGACCAGCGCCCGCGCCCGACCCGTTCCAGTGAGCCGACAAAGCTGCGCACCTGATTGTGCAGAAAGCTGCGCGCGCGAACGTGGAAATGGTATTCAATGCCGCCGGGATAGGCGCGCGGTTCGATATCCAGTTGATCCAGAGTCTTTACCGGCGTTTGTGCCTGACACATGGTGGAGCGAAAGGTGGTGAAATCATGCTGCCCGAGCAGGTAATTTGCGGCTTTTTGCATGGCATCGACGTCCAGTTCGCGCCGCACCTGCCACACCAGCCCTTTGTCCAGCGTCACCGGTGCCCGCCGATAGACCACGCGAAACAGATAGCGCCGCTCCAGCGCCGAAAACCGCGCGTGAAAACTGTCCGGCACTGCGGCCACATCGACTATGGCAATCGGTTGCTGGCGCAAATGGTGGTTCAGCGCTTCGGACAGGCGAAAGGGCGTCCAGTCCTGTTTCATGTCACAATGGGCCACCTGCGCCATGGCATGCACGCCGGCATCGGTGCGGCCAGCGGCGGCGATGGTGTCAAAGTCCGGCTCCAGCCGACGCAGGGCATCCTCGATACATCCCTGCACCGAGCTGTGTTCCTTTTGTCGCTGCCACCCCACAAAGGGCGCGCCGTGGTATTCTATTTTCAGGGCAAATCTGGGCATGCCCCGCGATAACCTGACACAACGGGTTTGCCAAGGGGGCCTGTGCGGCCTAACCTGAAACAAACAGCGGAGAATTCTAATGCCCGACCGTCAAAATGCCCTGAACCGCGCAGTCGCGTATTTTGATCGGGGCGATTATACGACCGAACTGGCCGCGCTGGTAGCCTTTGAAACCGAGAGCCAGAACCCCGCAAAGGCAGCGCAACTGCCCCGTTATCTGCAAGAGGCCCTGCGTCCACGTCTGCAGGCGGCGGGTTTTGATTGTACGTTGTTTGACAACCCGACGGATGGCGGCCCGCTTCTGGTTGCGATCCGCCACGAGGGCGACGGTTTACCGACGATCCTGTGTTATGGCCACGGCGATGTGATTCACGGACAGGCGGATCAATGGCGTGCGGGGCTGACGCCGTTTCACTTAACTGCGGAAGGCGACCGGCTTTACGGGCGCGGGGCGGCGGATAATAAAGGCCAGCATCTGGTGAATATCGCCGCGATTGAATCGGTTCTGGCCTCGCGCGGGCGACTGGGTTTCAATATGAAATTCATCTTTGAAATGTCCGAGGAAACCGGCTCCCCCGGTTTGCCGGAGTTTTT
>JALWOO010000628.1 GCA_027083485.1 Amylibacter sp.
ACGACAAAAAATAAAGCCGCGATAATTCTTCATCGCGCCGACACCGGGCATGCCCTTGCTGTTTTCACTCTCGGCAAAACTGGTATCCTGATAGCCCTTTTTCAGCGGAATCGCCAGCAGGTTGCCGTTGGTTTTGAACGACCACGCATGATAGGGGCAGCGGAAAAACTTGCCCGTATTGCCGGAGCGGTCAATCACGATTTTGGTGCCTTTGTGGGGGCAGCGGTTGCGCAGGACATAGATTTCACCATCCGAATGGCGCACCTGCACCACGGGCTGATCCGCCACTTGTGTTGCGAAATAATCGCCCTTGTTCGGGGTCTGGCTCTCGTGACCGACAAACACCCAGGCGTTGGCGAAAAGATGTTTCATTTCAAGCTTGTAAATCTCGTCGTCAATGTAAACATCGCGGTGAACGCGGTGGCCCTGAAACAGATCGGCAACCGCCTTGGGGTTATCGGTATAGCGTCCCATAAAATGCCCTTTCTAAATATCCAGCACCAGACGCGGCGATTTCGCGCGGCTGACACAGATCTGCATGACCTTGCCGCTGTCGCGTTCCGTTTCCGACAAAACCACATCGCGATGATCCGGCGTACCGCTGATCACATCCACCTGACAAATGCCGCAATCACCGCGCTGGCAATCATACATGACGTCCGCGCCCGCGGCCTCCAGCACCTCGACAATGGTCTTGTCCGGCGGAATGGTAAACACCTGTCCGCTTGACAGGATTTCAACCTCGAAGGCCGTATCGCCGCTTCCCGGCGTCGCACTGTCAAACAATTCGAAATGGATCCGCGCCGAAGGGATGCCCGCCTGTTCAGCGGCGGTTTTTGCTGCCTCGATCATGCCGCGCGGGCCACAAAGATAGAGGTGTTGTTCCGGTGTGACCGCCTGAATGATCGCCGCCAGATCCAGCGCGGTTTGCGGGTCGTCATCGCAATGCAGCACCGCATTGAAATGCTCGCGAACCTTATCCGCATAGGCCATGGCCGAGGCCGTCCGCCCCGTATAATGAAAGGTATACGGCTGGTCTTCCGCCTGCAAGGCCGCCGCCATGGAAATCAGCGGCGTCACCCCGATGCCGCCCGCCAGCAACACCGCCGGCGCGATTTCCAGCGGAAAACCGTTTTTGGGCGGGGCAAAGGAAACCCTGTCTCCGACGGCCAGTTCATGCATATAGCGCGAACCGCCCTGCCCCTTTGGTTCCAGCTGCACAGCGATGGTATAGCTCTCCGGCGGCCCTGCGCTTGCGCCAAAACTGACAAGCGAATAATCCCGTGTTCCCCCGTCAGGCAATTGCACTTGAATATGCGCGCCGGGCGCGGCGGTTGGCAGTTTTTCCCCCGCTTCCGGCACCAGACGGATGCTTTTGATGCGGCTGGTCAGCTCTGAAATCTCTAGAATTCTTGCACGAATGATATCGGTCATGTAGCCCCCTGAAAATAATATGCATTTTCATATACATTGGGTCAAGCCTGTTTTTTCCTGCCGTTTCGCGTTGACATGCCCCACTCCCTCCTGTGTCATAGGCAGGTTCCATTCCCGAGGTGCCCCGTGCCAACAAGTGACCAGCCCGCTGAAAACGCCCCGAAAAAACCGGATTTCGTGTCGGATTACCTGCTGTATCTGCTGGCCGCCGCCAGCGATGCCGCCAGCGAACAATTCCACAAAACCGTGCGCAAAGCAGGGCTTCGGGTGCCGGAATGGCGGGTTCTGGCCTGCCTGTATGACCATGACGGCGCGATGATTACCGAACTTGCCCGCCTTGCTTTGGTGGAACAATCCCGCCTGACGCGGATTGTTTTGCAGATGGAAAAACGCGGCCTTGTGCATCGCACGGGCGATCCAAAGGACAAACGCCGCGTGCATATCCATTTAAGCGAAGCGGGCCGTGTGCTGGCAGGTGACCTTGTTCAAAAGGCCAAAATCCACGAGCAAAGCCTGCTGGAAACCTTGCAAAACAGCGAGGCAAAATCCCTCAAACCTGCTTTGCAGGCGCTTTTGAAAACGCTTTAAGTGTGTCTCTTATTGCGCGGCAATGGCGCGGGCAATAAGCTGGCCGATTTCGCGGCTGGCCTTGAGCGACGGATGGATCATATCCACCGCATGATAGGAGCGGTCCCCATAGGGAACCAGATCGCGCAGGGAAACGAAAATCACCCCGTCATCCTTGGCAGCCATTTTCTCGATCCGTTTTTCCAGTTCATCGCCTTCGTCTTTGCAATGTTCAATCGGCGACCCCATTCCCGGACTGCGCAAATAGCCCAGATAAACCACCCGCGCACCGGACTTGCGGATTTTCTTAACCAGTTTGGGAATGGCCCCCTTGGTTCCGGTTGGCTCGATCAGTTTATTCATTTTGCGATCACAGCGCAAACACCCGCAGCCCAGCCACAGATCATTGCCGCCACCGTTCACAACCACCCAATCCCATTTGCCACGGCGAAACTGCTTGCCGATATTCATGCCCAGTGCACCGGTAAACGGTAGTTTGTAAATCATCCGTGCGCCCACAATTGAGCGGTCGGTTACTTCTGCGGGCAGGGATTTACGAATGGAGCTGGAAATAGAGCGGTTGGAAATCCTGTGTGCAGCCATCAGGGAATCCCCGATCGTCAGAATTTTCATCGGCGTTTGCGCGGCAGCAGCCCCCGCGATTCCAATGCTTAGAATGCCAACCCAAAAGGCTTTCTTCATCCAGAGTATCATTTAACATTCCGCTCCATAGTGTTCCCCGACAACCGTTCTCGCAACAAAATTTGCTGCTATTCGTTCTGTCCAGCCTCCATATCGTCTGAAAATTCCGGCAGACTTATGGCAAGAATATGGTCTTGTCCGGTTTACAGCGACGCTACGTTTTCTCTGGTCGCATCCCGTTCAGAACCTCGGCCAGTTCATCCATATTTTTCAGTTTTATATCGCGTTGTGCAAACGGAATTTCAATTCCGGCCTCGCTGAAACGTTTCATGATTTCGAAATTCATGTCGGATCGGGCCGACAGCATCCAGTTGACATCCCGCAGGATCGCGCGGATTTCGAAATCGAGACTATCCGCCCCGAACCCCATAAAGACCACAGAGGGGGCCGGATTGCGCAACACCATCGGGTGGGATTCGGCAATATCGCGCAAAATCGCCTCCACTTGACGCGGATCACTGTCATAGGACACACCAACCGGTACCTTTACACGGCCCGTCAGGGATTTATGGGTCCAGTTGGTGACTGTTCCCGAAATCAAATCCGCATTCGGAATAATCAGGGTCGAACGGTCAAACGTCTGGATCATGGTGGAGCGCACCGAAATTTTCTGCACCGTACCGGAATAGGCCCCGACATCGATCCAGTCACCCTCTTTGATCGGGCGTTCGATCAGCAAAATAATACCGGAGACAAAATTCGACACGATCGCCTGAAGGCCGAAACCGATGCCGACCGACAGGGCACCGGCAACGATGGCAAGGTTGGATAAATCAAGGCCTGTGGCGCTAATGGCGGCAAGGGCAGACAGAAAGATACCGATATATCCCGTACCGGTAACAATGGCATTTTGCCCGCCGGAATCCAGTTTGGTATTGGGCAGGACCGTGGAGCGCAGCGCCGATTGCAACAGACGGGTAATCGTATAACCAAGCGAAAAGATCAGTACAAAAGTCAGAAAATCGGTAATCGAAATGCGTGTATCTCCAATCGAAACACCCTCACGCAAATACAGCCAGACCTCATAGAGATCAGACACCCGCGCGCCCCAGATCAGGGCCAGAAACGGCACCGAAATCAGCACAAAGACAAACCCCAGCCCGACCTGCACCAAAGCCCCGTTTTTGTGTTGATCCGCCGAAGGATCGGAAGTCGTCGCGGATTGGGTCAGCGGCGCGCTCAGCATGCCAAGCAAACGATAGAAAATATACAAGGTCGCAATCAGCGCCAAGGACAGGATACTGGCAAAAATCAGTCGCGACCCAGCTTGTCCATAGCCGACCCCTGCCAGAACCGGACCAAAAAATCCGGCAGCCATGCTGATCCGGCCAATCAGCCCAGCCACACGTACAGTAAACGGGATTACCTCGGCATCTTGAGCGACCTCGCGGGCGGTCTTGCCGAATGCCGCCCCTAAACGGATCAGGGCCAAGCCCCCCAAAACCATTAGAGGGAAGCGCAACACCGCAACCACATGTTCGGGCAAATCATTGCCGGAATTCATCGCGTTAAGAATTTCATTCAAGGCAAAAACAAGCGCCAAGACCATGATCAAACGGCGCAGGCCATTTTGGTTTTCAGGGGTGGTTGCGATCAAGCCCGCCTGCCGGCCATTTGGCTGCAGCAGGCTACGGGCAAGCC
>JALWOO010000629.1 GCA_027083485.1 Amylibacter sp.
GAATTATAGGTATAGGGCTTGCGCTGTTCATCCTTGAATCCGATGCTGACCATCCAGCGGTAAAACGATTGATAGCCGCCGTTGCCAATGAACAATGTATCGGCGGTTTTCAGGCTCTCCCATGTGTCCAGCCCCTGCCCCGGATGGGTCATAATCACCTGCGGTTCCTTTTGGAACATGGACGCCAGAACCACCATCGGGATATTCTGCTTCACCGAATTGAATGGCTGCAACAGGTTGCCGTCCATCAGGAAATCCAGCTTGCCCGCCAGCAAAAGCGCCCGATTGTTCACGTTCGGCCCGCCCGGCACAATGGTCACATCCAGCCCGCAAGCCGCATAGGTGCCATCCGCCACCGCCTGATAAAATCCGCCATGTTCCGGTTGCGCGACCCAGTTGGTGCCAAAAGTGACGCTCTCCAGCGCAACCGCCCCGCTCCCCGTGGCCAAAGCAACCCCGAAAACCAGTCTCGAAAATATCGTTTTCATGTCCTAAACTCCCCTAGAATGTTAACTTCACCTGATCCTTTATCGTCGGGCCGACGCATTCCTTTTGCGACATTTCCCAACCATTTCAGACCGTCATGCTCTGCCGCCTCCCCATGGCAAACCTATGGAAAAACACCGGTACCTGTGTTACCGCATCCATAGTTTGCACGATTTGTTGAACACTGTAATGACACGAGGCCGCCCTGTTATGTTGAAACATCTGACCCCGAATACCCTGCGCCGCCCCTTTGCCAATTACAGCCATGGCGTTGAAATTCCCGCCGGTGCGCGACTGGTTTTTTGTTCCGGACAACTGGCCGTAACACTGGCCGATGAAATCCCGCAATCCACCCGCGCACAGGCGGATTTGTGTTTTGACAATATCGAACACATTCTGCACAGCGCCGGCATGATTATGAGCGATGTTGTCCGCATCAATGCCTATGTGACAGGCCGCGAACACATGCAGGATTACATGGCCGCACGGGATGCCCGTTTCGGGAATATGCCGCCGGCCTCGACCCTGATGATCGTCGGCGGCTTTACCCGCGAGGAATTCACCGTCGAGATCGAAGCCATCGCCGCGAAAGTCGATTAATCCACTCATAGCCGCGCCAATCTGCGTTCCACTTTGCCCAGAAACGCCTTTCGCTTTGCCTCGTTTATCACGTTCATTTCATACAGTTGCAGCCAAACTCCCTTGCATTTAGCGTTGAACTGGCTGCGCATGCCGCGCATCAAAAACCGTTTGCACGGGTTGCCGATCAACACCATCCACCACGCCGGTGCCCCCGAGGTTGTGACCACAACCAACCGTTTGATATGCCGGATACAGGACGCCGTCCGGTGGCCCTTTTTCTCAGCCGGTTTGAAGGTCACACCGGGCAACCAAACCCGTTCGAACCAGCCTTTCAGAATGGCAGGCGGGCCATAAAACCACGTGGGAAACACAAACACCAATGCCTCGGCCCATCGCAGGTTTTCCACATGCTCGGGCACCCGCTGGATCAACAAATCAGTGTTTTCAATATAGGCCTCGCGCTCCTCGCGCGTTAAAACCGGCTGAAAATTTTCCGCATATAAATCCACCGCGCGCAGCTCGTGCCCCGCAGCACGCAAGGATTTTTTTACGGTTTCAAAAATCGCCGCATTGAAACTGGTCGGAACCGGATGGGCATAAATAACAAGCACACGCATACAAAGACCCTTGGCAAAACACCTCGGAAATCCCCGCAGCTTTTGGCTCATTCCAAACGCGTGGTGCCGCTAAAATCCGCGGCAATTCACTTGAATTAGACAGGATCAAATCAACCCTGTCAATAATTCTGACTCAGATTTGCAACCCGCAGCCCGCCAGAGCCTCGCGCGTGATTGCCTTTTCTTCCTCGCTCAATTGCAACATCGGCGGCCTGACCGGCCCGCCAACCTGCCCCAGCAACTCTTGCCAGTATTTGCCATGCGCCTGCGGTTTATCCGCCGGTTTGCTGGCCGCAAAAGCCGCCCGCACCGGATCGAGGCTGTCGCGCACCTTGCGGGCCTGTGCGAATTTCCCCTCGAATGCCAGCCGCGTATATTCATTCATTCTCTGGTCATTTTTTGTCTGGAGCTGATAGGGCGGCGAAGAACACAGATACAGTTTCCAGTCCAGTTCCTCGATATTGTCCAGCCAGTCATGTTCCGCCGCCGTGGACACATGGATTTTATCACCCACCAAATGGCTCAGCCGCACATACATATCGCGCGGCACCGAATATTTGATCGCCACGATATTGGGCAGTTCCGCCACCCGCGCACACAGCTCCGGCGACATCAGATAGCCACTGTCCGGATGGCTCCACATGGCAATCCCGATGTCCAGCTTTTCGCAAAGGGTTTTATAATAATTGTAAACGATATCATCAGGATAGGTGACAAAATGCAAAACCGGCGCATGCACCACCACATAATCCGCCCCCACGTTCTGGGCGTGCAGGGCCAGTTCCAGCACCGTATCAAAATTCTGATCGGACGCCGACATAATGGTCCCCGCCTTCCCGGCGGTTTCCTCCACCGCAATTTCAAAATTGCGTTTGCGTTCTGCCAGCGACATGGAGAAAAACTCCCCCTGTTTGCCGGCAATAAACAGCCCGGCAATGCCCAGATCGTCCACCCAGTGCCTGATATTGGCGCGCAACCCTTCTTCGTTCAGGCTGAAATCCTCCCGAAACGGGTTCAAAGCGGCCGCCCAAATGCCCCGCATATGCTCGCGCGCATAGTCTTTGGCCTCTGATTTTGAATATTTCATTAACGTTTCTCCTGCATCGCCCGCCAGAGCTTTTCACTGGTCAAAGGCATGTCCAAATCCCTATCCAGCGCATCACACGCCGCATTCAATATCGCCGCCGGTGCCCCGATGGTCCCCGCCTCGCCCAGCCCCTTGGCACCAAGCGCATTCATCGGGGACGGCGAGTGCATTTTATCTATCCGGAGCGGCGGAATATCCCCCGCGCGCGGCAAAGCGTAATCCATCAATGACCCGCTGAGCAACTGCCCCGCATCATCATAAACCACCCGTTCCATCAACGCCTCGCCCAGCCCTTGCGCAAACCCGCCCCGTATCTGTCCTTCGGCCCCGACCGCATCCACAATCACCCCGGCGTCATCCACACAAACGGCCCGTTCAATGGCCAAAACGCCGGTTTCCGGCTCCACAGAAACCATCACCAGATAGGCCCCGCAACCCCATGCCTGCCCTTTGTTTTCATAGCGTATTTCGGCGATAACCTCCCCTGTTTCCCCCGCCTGCAATCGCTCCGATATTTCCTTACAGGCCAGCAACACCGCCGACCCGCCAATCGCCGTGCTGCGACTGGCCAAAGCCCCGATGCCGGTAGGACAAACGCCGGTATCTCCGGCAATCACCTGCACCGAATCCGCCTTCAGAACCTGTGACACAATCCGCGCATAACTCTCCGCGCGGCCCTGCCCCTGACAACTGGAGCCGGTTTGAACCGTTACTTTTCCATCCCGCCAAAGTACCCGCGCGGTTTCCCATCCGCTCCCCGACGGTTCCAGATAAAACGCCAGCCCGACACCGACAATTTCCCCCTTTGCACGGCGCTTTTCCCGTTCGGCCAGCATCCCCGCATAATCCGCCCGCTGCGCCAGCAACCGTAGAATTCCGGCATAATCGCCACTGTCCAGAATATTCCCCGTAGCGGTTTTTCGGGGCAAATCCGTTACCAAATTCTGAATCCTGAACTCCAGAGGATCCCGCCCCAAAGCCTTGGCCGCCTTATCCATCAACCGCTCCATAAGGCAATTTGCCTCCGGTCGTCCGGCCCCCCGATAAATGCCCACGGGCGCGCGGTTTTCCGTGATGGCACGGGTGGAAATATCAACCGCACTGACCCGATATCCCGCCGGTAAAATCCGCGCCCCGTTCCAGGCCGGAATCAGGGCGGAATTGGGCAACCAATGCCCCACAGGGGCGATGATTTCAGCCTCCAACGTCAAAATCTCCCCCCTCCTCGACAGACCCAACCGCCCTTTGCTGTGCAGCCCCCGCCCATGGGTTGCCGCCAGAAAATCTTCGGACCTGCTCGCCACCCATTTCACATTCCGCCGATGCCGAAACGCCGCCCAAACCGTAAAGACCTCCTCCGGATAGAGCGAGGCTTTCATGCCGAAGGCCCCCCCGACATTTGGCGCAATCACCCGAATTCTGTCCTTGGAAATGCCCAGAATTTCCGCCAACCCGCTCTGGCTGCGATGCGGTGTCTGGGTGGAATGCCAAATGGTAACGGAATCCCTATCCTGATGATATTGCACAGCTATCCCGCGTGGCTCCATCGGGTTCGGGGCCAGACGGGCAAAA
>JALWOO010000630.1 GCA_027083485.1 Amylibacter sp.
GGCGGGCATGTGGGTATCGGGGCAGGGGCCAAAATTCTGGGGCCGCTGCGGATCGGGGACCATACCCGTATCGGGGCAAATGCCGTGGTGATGCAGGATGTGCCCGACGGCTGTACGGCGGTGGGGGTGCCAGCGCGTCTTGTGGAGAGTGACGCCCCTTGATGGGGCGCGCATTCGCGCAAACCGGTTTAATCGAAAAAGGCAGGCCGGTCAGGGCGTTTGTGTGCCACCCAGTCATAGACCTGCAAGATTTGGGCCGCTTTGGCCTGCCATGTAAACAGGGCGTCAACGCGGGCTTTTGCGGTTGATCCCATGGCGGGCAGGTTGCTTGGGTCCTGTGCAATTTGTTCCAGCTGTTGACGAAAATCCTGCACGATGGTTGCGCGATCGCCGATAGGGGTTTTGAAACCAAATTCGGGATGTACCAATTCACCCGGACCGGCGTAATCCACCACCAGAGGCACCAGACCGAGGGCCATGGCCTCCAGCACCACGCCGCCGCCGAATTCGCGGATAGAGGGAAAAGCCAGCAAGCTGTTCCGGATCATTATTTCCTGTACCTTGGTGTGATCCACCCAACCGTGAAAATGCACGTTTTCCAGCCCTGCTGCCTGTTCGTGCAGGCTGGCAAGCAAGGGGCCGTCACCGATCATATCCAGCACAAGCCGCCCCTGTTTCAGCAGGGGCATGGCGGCTTCCAAAAGGATGTCGGGGCCTTTGTAGGCCACCATCCGGCCAATGAAACAGGCCCGCAAGGGACCATCCGCCGGCCTTGCCTTTTGGGAAAACCGGCGCGGGTCGATGGCGTTTTCCGGCATGTAGATGCATTTTTGCCGGTGCTTGGCCGGAATTTCGCTTTGCGTATGGCGGGAACCGACAAGGATGGCAGCGGCATGCGCCAGCGTCGCCCCCCGTGCGGGCAGCATTTTATAGGCATTGCGCAGATAGGATAGCCATTCGCGTTCCTTGAGGCGTTCTGCCTCAAAGCCTTTGGGCCATGGTACGCCGCCATTCAAAGGGCCGAGGATAAAAGGCACGCCGGCCTTGTGAATTTTTGCGGCGATGGGGCTGGAGAGAGTGGGGCTTAAAGGCGTGATCCTATGGACGATATCATATTCACCGGCACGGATCGCGGGGCCAAATTCTTTCCAGACAAGCCGTTCAAAATAGGGATAGGAAGCCGCTGCAATGAGCTGCATCATGGTCCAGCCTTTGCCCTCGCCCATGCGCAAACGGTTGCCCAGCTTCCACAGCGGGCGGGCAAAGGCCTCTGAGTCAATGGCAGTGAAGTCCTTCCCTTCGGTCAGTCCCGCCCGCAAAAACGCATCGCGGTTGCGTATCTGGGTGACGATGTGAACATCACAAACCGCCCGTAGCGCAGTCGCCAATGACCAGCCGATAAGCGGCACGCTTACCCATTCGGGGTTGGCGGCCTCGGCGATGATCAATACTTTGGGGCGTGCGGGGGCGTGTTGCATCATAACCTTACATCAATGGAACCCATGTCGGGCGCGGTTTCTTTTGTACTGACAGCTTTCTTGTGAGCCGCTCGGCATAGCCTAACAGCGCACCGGACAACAACCATGTCAGGGGGGTCAGGGTCGCATTGGGGAGCAGATCGACGACATTTATGGCCAGAATCAGGGCGATTGGTCCGGCATAGGGAGAGATATCCTCGACACGAACTTTGCGATTGATGCGCCACAGCAAGGCCAAAGGCAAAGTGAGCAAACCAAATTCAGCGATGAAACCGATCCAGCCAAATACACCAAAAACAATAATCCATCGGCCATCTGTGACGGTTGTTATTTCACCGGAGTCCGGGTTGTGTATATGATTTCGTCCCCATGATCCCCAGCCGAAAAGGGGTTTCTCATTGGCTCGATCCAATAGAATATCCTCGTTGTAGAAACGGAATTTAAGAGAGTTGGCACGGTCATCATTCACTTTCTTTGCCTGTTCAATCATCCATTGGCTCGGGACCAGATTGCTGGTTTTCAGCACCGGATAGGACAGAATGGGCAGGATCAGGATAAAAGCAACCAACAGCTGCATTTTCCGGTTCAACAGGAAAATGAGCGGTGTCAACAGGATGGCAAATAACAGCGCCCCCAGTGATTTTGACAACACCAGAACAATGCCCAGATACCCTGCCGCCAGCAAGTAAACGGCCCGATGTGTGGAGCGGTCCACCCGCCACAAAGTAAAGGCGGCCATGGTGGAGGTCATGGCGAAAAAGGCAACCCAGAGACCATGATCCAGAAACACAACCGGACGAAACCCGCCAAAGCGGATGGATTGTACAAACGAGTGCTGAAAATAGCCGTATACCCATAAATTGAGCTGCGGGCTTAGGCGGATTTCGATCAGCATGGGAATGCTGTATATCAGCCCCGCCACCATCAGGATTTTCAACAAATCCTGGTGGGCTTCTTCGCTGGCCAGAATATTGCGCGCCAGAATAACGGGGAAAAGCATCATGGCTTGTGTAATAACGAGGGCGACCATGTCGGTGAACCGCAAACCGGGCAGAAAAGACCCGTTCCTGAAGATCAGAGGCTCACCATTCACCAGAACCGTGGCGATCGGGCTGAAGACAAAAAGAAAGATCAGAATTCTGGCGGCTTTGTTGCGTGGCAGCTGAATAACATTTGGCCCGAATTTAACGAGGCAGATCAGCAAAAGCACAAGGTTCGGAATGGATTCTTTGGTAAAGGGCGGCAGGAGCGGAAAATCAAATGCAGCGGGTTGTGGCGGCAGGAAAAGATAGGCCCCCAGCAATGACCAGATCATAGCGCGATGTGCAGGCATCCGGCGGAACAGAAACACCATGACCAAAGGCCAAACCAGCAACATAAGATATGCTAGGCTGTTGGGCATTTTATTAACAACACTCGCTATTCAGGTCGTAAGGCAAGGTCACCCCGGAACCATTTTAAGATAAGTTGGATTACTCTAGGATGTAACCTTGGCCAAATAAGGGCAAATGTCCAATTCAGAAAAGCAAGTGTTGTTGCTAAAGGCGTGCGAAACGGCTTAGCAACCGGTTCCGCGCAAAACCACAGCTACAGTTTTCAAAAGCACCCGCAAATCTGTTGTGAACGAAAGCTGTTGTAAATAGCTCGTGTCATAATAAGCGCGTTCGGCAAAGCTGGTTTCGTTGCGTTCCGATACTTGCCAAAATCCGGTAATACCCGGTGACAATTTGTAATAGGCTTGACCCGGATACAAGGTGCGTTGTTCGCGCATCATCGGGCGTGGACCCACCAAAGACATGTCGCCGATATACACATTCAAAAGCTGGGGCAATTCATCCAGAGATGTCTTGCGGATAAAATGTCCGATTTTCGTGATACGCGGATCGTTTTTCAGCTTCTGTGTTTTGTCCCATTCGGCACGTGCTTCCGGGTTTTGTGCGAGGTATTCATTCAGCCGTTCTTTTGCATTGGGAATCATGGAACGCAGTTTCCACATGCGAAAGATACGACCATTCTTTCCGACGCGTTCTTGGGAATAAAAAGGGTTTGCACCCGTCAGAGCGATTAAAATCGCAAAGACACCCACAATGAGAATGGCCGGTATTGCCAAGAGTAACACACCGATCAAATCGAGAATGCGTTTGAAGATGTTCGGGTAAAATCCGAATGATCTGGCATCCAGTAACGGATCGGCATACTGCGATTGCAGCAGGCCCTGGTTTGGGTCAATAGCCAATGCACTTCCCTTTCTCGATACACAAAGTGTTGTCAAAATCAGAAAATTGGCTCAAAGCATGTGGTGGCCTGAAACACACTCAGGACGGCAGACTTTATGTTGCTATCTCGAAAGAGATGAAGGATACGGCTGCTCAAACAAAGTACACGTTTGAAAGCCGATCAAGCAGCACCCAATTTTAGACTTCCCGGAACAACACTCCTTTACAAAATTCAACTCGTTCAACTGAGGCTCCCGACCTTGCAAGCAGGCTCCCCATGCAAAAGGGGAAGAGGGCCAAATATTGGCTATCAAGCCAGAGCGCTAACTCGTTTCCTTCTACTTGAGGGAGAAACGCTCTGATGATTGATTTGGAGGTGTTTTTAAACACAGAAACCCGCTGTGGGTTTGTATCTACTACATTGCAAATACTCTTTGCACCTCGTTACCAACGTAATGGTTATGTCATATTCCAAACATTTTTAATAGATTAATTCTAAATTACACGGCATTGCGCCCAGTTTTTTGCCCTGATTGTAATTGAATTTTGAACAGTATTACCGGTTGGGGGGAGACTGTTGCGGGTTAGGTCAACAATGGGTGGAGTTGTCAAAAAACAGGGAAACCGGATGCCAGAATAC
>JALWOO010000631.1 GCA_027083485.1 Amylibacter sp.
GGCGGTGTTCTCGCTGTTGACCTTGCTGACCGGTGCGGTTTGGCTGATGCTGGGCATGGGCGGCGGGATCAGTCCCGAAGCCCGAGCCTTGGCAGTGGTTTCGGTCTCGCCGCATTGGCAATTGCTTGGGTGGCAGCTGTTGGCGGCCTTTGGTTTCAGCGCGATCTTTGGCATCTATGCACGCAATCTGTGGTTTGGCGCCTTGCTGGGTCTGGTCACGCTGGGCGGGGCATGGCTGCTGCGCTGGGCCGTGTTCATTGACGGGCAGTTGATCCCGAAAACCGGTGCAGGGTTTTATGACTATGCCCTGCCCAATGGGCCGGACGGATTGCTGGGGATTATCGGCATATTCGGCCTGTGGCTGGTGGTGATCATCGTCGAAAGCGTGGTTATGCGCTGGACCCCAGACACCACAACCACCTCCCTTTCCGAAACCCCCGCAGAATAATTCCAAAGCAGGAGACAAGATCATGACAACACGTCGTAATATACTTAAAGGGGCTGTTGCTTTGGGCGGGGCTGCGGCCTTTGTCGGAGGCTACAGCGAAACCGGCAAGCGTCTGGCCAAGGGGCTGGCAACCGGCAGCAGCGGCACGCCGCCACTGGACCATATTACCATCAATGCGCACGCCCCCGAATACCATGTGGATGCCAAAACCGGCGATCTGGTGATGAATCCGGATCAACAGATCAGTTTCACCATGTGCCAGGGCTGTAACACCATGTGCGGCTTGCGTATCCGCAGCGACAAGGAAACAGGGCAGGTGATCCGTGTGGCGGGCAACCCTTACCACCCGCTGTCGGCAGAGGCGCAAATCCCCTACAGCACACCGGTGCGCGAGGCGCTGTTGTCTCTGACCCGCAAAGGCGAAAGCGGGCTGGATCACCGCTCGACCGCCTGTGGTCGTGGCAATGCGATGCTGTCGCAAATGAACAGCCCGCATCGGGTTTTGAAATGCCTGAAACGCGATGGGCCGCGCGGGTCCGGTAAATGGAAATCCATTCCGTTTGAACAACTAATCGAGGAGGTGGTCGAAGGCGGCGATTTGTTTGGCGAAGGGCCGGTCGAGGGCCTGCGTGCCATCCGTGATCTGAAAACGCCGGTTGATCCAGAGAACCCCGAATACGGCCCCAGAGCCAACCAGCTGGCGGTGATCAATGCAACAGGCGACGGGCGCAACCAGTTCGTCAAACGCTTTGCCTTCAACTGTTTTGGCACCCGTAATTATGCGCACCACGGGTCTTACTGCGGCTTTGCCATGCGCTCGGGGTCCGGCGCGATTATGGGGGATTTCAAGAAATTCGCCCACGGTAAACCTGATTTCGAGAACACCGAATTCGCGATCTTCCTTGGATCGGCCCCGGGTAATGCAGGCAAACCGTTCAAACGCTCGGGCCGCATGGTGGCCGAGGCCCGCACATCCGGCGCGCTAAACTATGTGGTGGTTGATCCGGTGCTGACTAACGCCACCAGCTATGCCGCCCATGACCGCGACCGCTGGGTGCCGATCCAACCGGGCACGGATGCGGCCTTTGCTATGGCGATGATCCGTTGGATCATTGACAACGAACGCTATGATGCAAAATTCCTGTCCAATGCTGGTCCTTCTGGCGTTAAGGCTACAGGCGAGGCGGGATGGTCCAATGCGACCCATCTGGTCAAAGTCAAATCGGGCAAATTACTGACTGGCGCCAATATGGGCTGGGCCAAGGGACAGGCCAAGGATTTCGTGGTGCTGGATAATGCGGGCCTGCCTGTTTCGCACAAACAACTGGCCACACCGGCGACCCTGTTCTTTGACGGTTCGATTGAAACGGCAAACGGGCCGGTGGCTGTCAAAACCTCGCTGCAAATTCTGGCAGAGGAGGCGCGGCGTTTCAGCATTGCGGACTATGCCGAGCTGTGTGGCATCAAGCCCGAAATGATCAAGGCACTGGCGCAGGAATTTACTTCCCACGGAAAACGCGCAGCGATCAACAACCATGGCGGCATGATGAGCAGCAACGGGTTCTATACCGCTTGGTCTGTGCTGATGCTGAATGTGTTGATCGGCAGCTGGAACTGGAAGGGTGGTGTTAGCGTATCGGGCGGGGCGTTCCCGTCCTTTGGCAAGGGGCCACGCTATAATCTGAAGAAATTCCCCGATATGGTAAAACCCAAAGGAGTGTTCCTGTCGCGCTCGAAATTCCCCTACCAGAAAAGCAGCGAATTCAAACGGCGCAAGGCGGCAGGGCAAAGCCCCTATCCAACCAAGGCCCCGTGGTATCCGTTCTCGCCGCCGATCCTGACCGAATACCTGACAAGCCATTTTGACGGCTATCCCTATAAGCTAAAGGCAATGATCAGCTTCATGGCCAACCCGCTCTATGGTCACGCCGGGCTGCACGGGGCAATCGCCGAAAGAATGAAAGATCCCAAAGAGCTGGGGCTTTATGTGGCGATTGACGGGTTTATCAACGAAACCTCGGCGCTGGCCGACTACATCGTCCCCGATAGCGTGATGTACGAGGCTTGGGGCTGGGCCAAGCCATGGAATGGCACTGTGACCAGATGTTCCACAGCCCGCTGGCCTATCTCTGATCCCAAACAGGTGAAAACGGCGGATGGTGAACCGGTGACGCTGGAAATGTTCCTGATTGCGATTGGTAAACGTATGGATTTGCCCGGCTTTGGTGACAAGGTAATTGCTGACAGTGATGGCAACCTGCATCCGCTGAACCGGCCCGAAGATTGGTATCTGCGCGCTGGTGCCAATGTGGCCTTTGCCGGTAGACCCGTGGCCGAAGCCAGTGACAGTGATATTGAGCTGGCCGGGGTGGGCCGGATCATGCCCGACATCGAAAAGACCTTGAAACCTGAAGAGCAGCGCCGCGTGGCCTATGTCTATGCCCGTGGCGGCCGGATGGAGGATTACGCCAAGGCCTATGAGGGGAATAAACTGGCCCATGCCTATACCAAGCCGCTGCTGGTTTATAACCAGAAGGTCGGCACATCGGTGAATACCCTCAGCGGCAAGAGGTTTGTCGGGGTGCCGACGTGGTATCCGCAGCAACTCGCCGATGGCACCCCTTTGCGCGAGGTATACCCAGAAAGCGAATGGCCGCTGCAATTGGCATCGTTCAAATCGAACCTGCAATCCAGCTATTCGATCGCCTCGCCGGTGTTGCGGTCGATCCAGCCGGATAATCCGGTGTCGATCAACTCGCAGGATGCTGACAAGGCGGGGATCAAATCCGGTGACACCGTGCGGATCGTAACCCCGGGCGGCAGCCAGCTTGCAACCGCGCTGGTGCGCCACGGGATTGCCCCGGGTGTGGTGGCAATTCCGCATGGCTATGGCCACTGGGAACTGGGCGCACGCGGGCACAACATTGATGGTTTCCAGCAACCGGATATGCCTGAATTGGCTGCCGGTGTGGCCCTTAACCTGATTGGTCTGCGCGATGCGCATCGCGGGGGGCATGCAACATTGGGGGATTGGGTTGTCGGATCGGCTGCCCGTCAGGCGCTACCGGTGCGGATTGAAAAAATATAGCCTTTGAATCATCCTCTCAGGCGATGTGACATGCAGCCTGAGGGGATGACCCAAGCAGTTTTCCCTCGATGGTACTGTAAATCCGGCTTTGTACGATCTGGCCCACCGGTTGATCGGAATCAAATAGGACTTCGGTAAACCCTTCGGTGCGCCCCATACGGGGGTTTTCCATTAATACGTTATGCACCTTGCCAAGCTGTGCCGACAGATGCGCGGCAACCTGTTTTTCACCAACCGCCCGCAACCGTGCGGCGCGTTGTTTGATGATGCTGCGGTCCAGTTGCGGAATGCGCGCGGCAGGGGTGCCTTCGCGGGGAGAGTAGGGAAACACATGCAGCCATGTCAGGCCGCAATCGGTGACCAGATCAAGGGAGTTCTGGAACATTTCCTCGGTTTCCGTGGGAAATCCGGCGATGATATCCGCGCCGTAAATGATATCGGGGCGGGCTTTGCGCATGTCGGTGCAAAAGGCGATGGCCTCTTCGCGGGAATGGCGCCGTTTCATCCGTTTCAGGATCATGTTGTCGCCCGCCTGCAAGGACAGATGCAAATGCGGCATCAAACGGGAGTCGCTGGCGATGGCGTCGATCAGGGCGGGGTCGGCCTCGACGGAATCGATCGAGGAAATCCGCAAGCGGGGCAGGGCAGGGACCAGCCGCAAAATCCGCTGTACCAGATCGCCAAGCCTGGGCGCAGCCGGCAGATCAGCGCCCCAGCTGGTCATATCCACGCCGGTCAGCACCACTTCGTTATAGCCTTTGTCCACAAGCCGTTTGATCTGGTCCACCACCACGCCT
>JALWOO010000632.1 GCA_027083485.1 Amylibacter sp.
GTTTCCGAAGGTATCATGAAATTCACCAAAGATACCGGTGTTGACGTGATGGAATTCGAAGTCACCAACGAAGCCCAGCGCGAGCAGGCCATGAACCGCATGGTTCAGCGTGGCGCGACCACTGTTTTGGGGATCGGTTTTGGTCAGGCCGACGCCATCGCCAAAGTTGCCGGTGCAAACCCTGACGTTCAGTTCGCCATCATCGATGTGAACTGGCTGGATGCGCCAAACCTGCGCCAGTATGCCTTTAAGGAACACGAAGGTTCCTATCTGGTCGGTATCGCGGCGGCTATGGCTTCCAAATCCGGCACAGTCGGTTTTGTTGGCGGCATGGATATCCCTTTGATCCGCGCGTTCGAGTGTGGCTATAAACAGGGTGTTAAATCCGCCAATGGCGATGCAACCATTCTGGCCAACATGACCGGCACCACCCCTGCCGCATGGAATGACCCGGCCAAAGGTGCCGAGCTGACACAGGGCCAAATCGACCGTGGTGCCGACGTGATCTATCAGGCTGCCGGCGGTACCGGCGTTGGTGTGATTCAGGCAGCAGCAGACGCGGGCAAAATGTCCATCGGTGTTGACGCCAACCAGAACTACATGGCACCGGGTTCGGTTCTGACATCCATGCTCAAGCGCGTTGATGTAGCCGCTTACGAAGTCATGATGGACGCCAAAAACGGCAAATTCACCGCCGGTGTTCACAACCTTGGTCTGGCCGAAGACGGCGTTGGCTATGCGGTTGACGAATACAACAAAGACATCCTGACAGCCGACATGCAGGCCGCCATGGAAGCCGCCAAAGCAAAAATCATTGCTGGCGAGGTTGTGGTTCACGACTATCGTTCCGACAACACCTGTCCTGTGAAGTAAGTCACAGATGGCGACGTCTGCCAACAACTCTACGAGCGGCCAACCCGCCGCTCGTATCGCGCTGGAATTGAAAAATATCAGCAAATCCTTCGGGCTGGTCCATGCCAACCGCGATATCAACCTGAAAATTGAAAAGGGCACGATTCACGGTATTATCGGCGAAAATGGCGCTGGAAAATCCACCCTGATGAACACACTCTACGGGCTGCACCGCGCGGATTCCGGTGAAATGTTCGTGAATGAACAACCGGTCAATATCCGTTCGAGCGCAGATGCGATCGAGCTGGGAATCGGCATGGTGCATCAGCATTTTATGCTGGTGGACGTGTTTTCCGTGCTGGAAAACGTGATGTTGGGCACCGAAGGCGGCTCCCTGCTGAAAAAAGGCAAGGCGGCAACGCTGAAAACCCTGAAGCATCTGGCCGACAATTACGGCATGAAGGTCGACCCCCACGCGTTGATCAGCGATCTGAACGTGGGCATGCGCCAGCGGGTCGAGATTATCAAAGCGCTCAAAGGCGGCGCGGACATCCTGATTCTGGACGAACCCACCGGGGTTCTGACACCACAGGAAACCAAACAACTCTTTGAAATTCTGAATGTTTTACGCGATGACGGCGTAACAATCCTGTTGATCACCCATAAACTGGTCGAGATCATGGAAATCACCGACAACGTGTCGATCATGCGCGCAGGCCAAATGGTTGGCCACCGGCGCACCGCCGACACCAGCCCGCAAGAGCTGGCCGAACTGATGGTCGGGCGCAAGGTGCTTTTGTCCGTGGACAAGGGCACATCACACCCGGGCGAAGTGCTGCTCAAGGTTGACAACCTCGAAGGCTATCACGAACGCGGTCACAAGGAGCTGGACAAAGTCAGCTTTGAAGTGCGCGGCGGCGAGATTTTCGGCATTGCCGGTGTTTCCGGCAACGGCCAGACCCCGCTGATGGAAATTCTGGCCGGCATGCGCCGCCCCGATGGCGGCTCCTATGAAATTCTGGGCACCACCATCACCAAAGACACCCCCAAAGACCCCAAGGAACTGCGCAATCTGGGCGTAGGCCACATCCCCGAAGACCGCCATGTCCACGGCCTGATTCTGGATTTCGAGGCCCGCGAAAACATGATCCTCGGTTTTCAGGACAAGGACTACGCCGGCGAAGGTTTCCTGTTTGACTATGGCGCGATTACCAAAAACTGCGAGGACCGGATGCAGGAATACGACGTGCGCCCGCCGAACCCGTTTCTGGACGCGCACAGCTTTTCCGGCGGCAACCAGCAGAAAATCGTGATTGCCCGCGAAATGCACGAAAACCCGCGGGTGCTGATTGTCGGGCAACCGACACGCGGCGTTGATGTGGGCGCGATCGAGTTCATCCACAAACAGCTGATTGCCCTGCGCGACGCCGGTTGCGCAATTCTGCTGGTCTCTGTGGAGCTGGAAGAAGTCATGAGTCTGGCCGACCGGATCATGGTGATGAATGATGGCCAGAAGGTGGGCATCGTCGATGCCGCCGAGGCCGATACAAACACGCTTGGCCTGATGATGGCCGGTATGCAAGCAGGAGACGCAGCATGAGCGCGACACCTCCCCTCCCCCGCTGGGCCGATCTGGTCCTGTTGCCCCTGATCAATCTGGCGGCGGCGTTTTTCGTTTGCGGCCTGATCGTGCTGGCCATCGGTGAAAACCCGATCAAGGCGCTCGAGGTGATGATCAACGGGGCCTTTGTCTATCCGGGTTCGCTTGGCTATACGCTGTATTACACCACCAACTTTATCTTTACCGGCCTTGCAGTGGCGGTGGCCTTTCATGCGCAAATGTTCAACATCGGCGGCGAAGGTCAGGCCTATGTAGGTGGCCTCGGCGCGGCACTTGCCGGCCTTTATATCGCGCCTTTTCTGCCGGCCATTCTGGCCATTCCGGTTGCTGTCGGTGCTGCCGCCCTGTTTGGTGCCGCATGGGCCTTTATTCCCGGGTATCTACAAGCCAAACGCGACAGCCATATCGTGATTACCACCATCATGTTCAACTTTCTGGCCGGTGCGTTGATGGTCTGGCTGCTGGCAGGCCCCCTGATCCAGCCGGGTCAGCAATCACCCCAATCCAGCGAAATCGCTGCCAGTGCGTTTTTGCCAACCCTGCAAGGGTTTATGGGCAGCTTTGGCATTAAAATCGCCAATTCGCCCCTGAACATGTCCTTTGGCATCGCTCTGCTGGCCATGCTGGTATTTTACATCCTGATCTGGAAAACCCGACTGGGATACAACATCCGCGCCGTGGGAAAAAACCAGCAAGCCGCCCGTTACGCCGGCATCAATGTGCCGCGCGTAATTATCATTACACTGGCAATTTCCGGCGCATTTGCCGGCCTGATGGCCACCAATGAAATCCTCGGCGTCAACCACCGCGCGGTGCTGAACTTTACCGCCGGTTACGGCTTTACCGGCATTGCGGTGGCCCTGATGGGGCGCAACCACCCCATCGGTATCTTCCTTGCTTCGCTGCTGTTTGGCGCGCTCTATCAGGGGGGCGCGGAACTGGATTTCGAATTCAAATCCATCACGCGGGAAATGGTGCTGCTGATTCAGGGTATGATCATCCTGTTCTCCGGCGCATTGGCGCATATGTTCAACCCGCCACTGGCAAGGTTCCTTGCCAAAGTGCTGCCAGGCAAAGGAGATCAAGATGTCTGATTTCTGGATGCAACTTTTGCTGACCCTTGACGCAACCCTGCGCGTGGCAACACCGCTGATGCTCTGCGCCATGGCCGGTATCTTCTCGGAACGCTCCGGCGTGGTGGATATTTCGCTCGAAGGCAAATTGCTGACGGGCGCCTTTGTCGCCGCAGCCGTGGCCTCTGTTACCGGCTCGGCATGGCTTGGCCTGTTTGCCGCGATTGCCGCCTCGGTGAGCATGTCCCTGATCCACGGCTTTGCCACCATCACCCACAAAGGCGATCAGGTGGTCAGCGGCGTTGCGATCAATCTTCTGGCTTCCGGCCTGACGGTGATTACCGGCATCGCCCTGTTCCATCGCGGCGGCCAAACCCCGTCCCTGTTTGGCGATGCACGGTTTCGCAAAATCGAGTTGCCCTTTGTGGATACCTTTGACGCCATTCCGGTTTTCGGCCCCATTTACCGCGAGCTGATTTCCGGCCATTCGGTCCTGACCTATATCGCCATTCTGGCGGTACCTGTCACCGCCCTGATCCTGTACCGCACCCGTTTCGGCCTGCGCCTGCGCGCAGTGGGCGAAGTCCCCGAAGCCGTGGACAGCGCCGGCATCTCCGTCACATGGCTGCGCTATCGGGCGCTGATGCTGGGCGGGGCGCTCTGCGGCATAGCAGGGGCCTATCTGTCCACCTCGCACGGGGCAAATTTCGTGCGCGAAATGTCGGCCGGCAAAGGCTATATCGCGCTGGCCGCGGTAATTTTCGGCAACTGGCGTCAGGGGCGCGCG
>JALWOO010000633.1 GCA_027083485.1 Amylibacter sp.
CGGGAATCCCGCGAACACTTGCCAACCAGCGCTTTACAAACTGTCTGGAAAACCAGCTGAACCCGCGGAGCTGCCACGACATCATTACGCAACTCTTCCTTCGATTGCCTGCCAGATTTTTTCGGCAATATTGATGCCGTCAAAACGCTCCAATTCCTGAATGCCGGTGGGCGAGGTCACGTTTATTTCCGTCAAATAGCCACCAATTACATCAATTCCGACGAATATCTGGCCTTTTTCCCGCAACAACGGCCCGATCGCCTCACAGATTTCGAGGTCTCGTTGGCTTAACCCGACCTTCTCCGCGCGCCCGCCCACGTGCATATTCGAGCGGGTCTCCCCCTTGGCGGGAACACGGTTGATGGCCCCGACCGGTTCCCCGTCCACAAGGATCACACGCTTGTCACCTTGCGACACATCCGGCAGGAATTTTTGCGCAATGAGCGGTTCGTTGTTGATAGTGGTAAACAGCTCAAGCAGGGAGTTCATATTACGATCATCCGGCCCCAGACGAAAAACCCCTGCTCCGCCATTCCCGTAAAGTGGCTTGAGAATGATATCGCCATGTTTCTGTTTAAAAGCCTTCAACGTATCCAGATCGCGGGCAATCGTCGTTGGGGGCGTCAAATCCGGAAATTGCAGCACCAGGAGCTTCTCCGGATAATTTCGCACCCAGGTAGGATCATTCACCACAAGCGTATCAGGATGAATCATATCCAGCAAATGTGTCGAGGTAATATAACCCATGTCAAAAGGCGGATCCTGACGCAGCCAAACCACATCCCAATCCGCCAGATCCACCTCTTGCATTTTCCCCAGGGAGAAATGATTGCCGATTTCACGGCGCAACTGCAAAGGCCAACCCCGCGCTGTGATCCGGCCTTCCTGAAACGCCAGCTTGTCCGGTGTGTAATAGAACAGACTGTGCCCCCTTTTTTGGGCCTCCTCTGCCAGCCGGAACGAACTATCCGCATTGATATCCACCTCTTCAATCGGGTCCATTTGAAATGCAACTTTCAAAGCCATTTTAGCCGCCTTCACATTCTTGAGCATCATTCAGGCAGCGCAATACAACGCCACTCCGTCTATGATACATACATGGCCCAGAGCTGAAGGTGTTTCAACGGCTGTTGTTGACTATTGGCAGATAAATGCAGCAGGCAGCACTTTGACCCGTCCGGCAGCATCCACCAAGGCCGCATCAAACCGGCAATCAACATCCAGTGTTTTTGCCTTTTGCGCCAAATATTGCAGGGCCGCATTCTGGATGCGCTTTTGTTGGCGCGGCGAGATTCGAGCCGCAGCCCGCTCAAATGATTTACTGTTCTTGACCTCGACAAAATAAAGCTTGTCTTGATGGCGCGCCACAATATCCACTTCCCCCTCTTTGGTTTTCCAGCGCCGCTCGACCACATCAAAACCATTGCGCACATAGGCCCGTGCAACGATATCTTCGGCAGCTATACCTTTAAGGTAAGAAATTTTTCCTGTCATCTTCGCCATCTCCTTTGGCAGAAAATGCTATTCCGCCTCTTTTAACTGTAGTGCCCGTGCATAAACGAGCTTTTTGCTGATACCGAATTTCTCGGCCACTTCCTTGGCAGCCTCGTTAACCCGCAAGCGCGTCAACGCGTCCTTCAAGGACAAATCAATATCACCCTGTTCCGGTTCCTTTGTTACGGGAGGCCCTAAAACCACCACAAATTCACCGCGCGGATTGGGTATCTCCTGATAGGTTGCGCAGACCTGTTTCAGGGTTCCCCGATGCACTTGTTCAAATTTTTTGGTAAGTTCCCGACACACAGAAACCGACCTGTCTTCACCCAGACTATGCACCATATCCATTAATGATCCCTGAATGCGTTTGGGAGATTCGTAAAATACAAGGGTTGCATTGATCTCTGCGAGCTCCGCAAAGAACTTTTTTCGTGCATTTGTTTTATTTGGTGCAAACCCTGCAAAATAGAATCGGTCGGTTGGCAAGCCTGCCACAACCAGCGCGGCCAGCAGGGCAGAAGGTCCGGGAGCCGCCAGAACATCGATCCCTGCGACAATTGCTTCGCGACACAAATCAAACCCCGGATCCGCCAGCATTGGCGTCCCGGCATCCGACACATATGCCACTGATTTTCCGCTTTTCAAGGCCTCCATTATCACCGGTCTGGTGCGCGGCGCATTATGGTCATGATAAGAAATAAGCCGTCTATCCCCGAGTGAAACACCATGAATATCAAGTAATTTCTTGGTATTTCGCGTATCTTCCGCCGCCAACATATCTGCCGATTTCAAGATATCCAGGGCCCGCAAGGTAATGTCCCGCGCGGTCCCGATCGGCGTTGCAACCAGATGCAATCCCGGAGCAGGTTTACCAACATTCATTCGCTTATTTCCCACATTTTCAATAGACCCGTTGATTTCAGGCTGGTCAGACCTTAGCCTTTTGGCACATAAGGTCCATGAGTGACCAGTCTGATATGGAGAGGGCCATGGCCATGACACATCTAACCAAAAGATTTTTCGTTAAACTTGTTGGCATATTTACATTTTTACTGTTTTTAAGCGGCTGCATGGACACCGGATTAACCTCGCAGGGGCCAAATGTGAATACCGGCAAACCTGTCGTGGTGGCCTTGCTTGTCCCTTCCGAAAGTGGCAATGCCCAACAAGACGCGCTTGCCGGCAGCCTGGTGCGCGCGGCCGAACTGGCGATATCGCAAATGCCGGACGCCAAGATTGATCTGCGTGTTTATCCAACAGCAGGCAATGCCGCAAAAGCCACACAGGCAGCACAGCAAGCACTCTCTGACGGGGCGAAAATCTTTGTCGGCCCCCTGTTTGCCGAAGCCGCGAATGCAGCCGGAAAGGTTGCCGCAACAAAAGGCGTTAACGTGCTGAGCTTTTCCAACAATCCAAACATCGCCGGCGGCAACGTCTTTATCCTTGGAGATACATTCCAGAATGCGGCCAACCGGATCATTGGCTACTCTGTCTCCAAAGGCCGCCGCAATATTGGCGCGATTGCCCGTGCCGATGCCGCAGGAGAGGTTGCCATTCAGGCAATCCAGTCCGCTGCAGCGCGCAACGGGGCACGATACGTCGGGGCAACCCGCTATCAGTTGAATACCGACAGCGTAATTGCCAGCATCAAGGGAGCCAAGCAACTTATTTCCAGCGAAGGTGCCAATGCCCTGGTCCTGGATGCAGACAGCGCCGGGGCCTTGCCGGTTTATGCGCAAATGCTGCCTGAAAACGGTATCACCGCACAAACAGTGCAGATTCTGGGGCTAACCCGCTGGGACCGGACATCCGCACAGGTTCAGACAACCCCGGGGCTGCAAGGCAGTGTCTTTGCCATGCCGGATACGGCTGCCTCTGCGGTATTCAAGCAAAGCTACAGCGCTGCAAACGGCAGCAACCCGCATATTCTCGCCGGCAAAGCCTATGATGGCATGCGCGCCGTGGGAACGCTGTTGTCCTCCGGCTCACGGGATGCCCTGACCCGCAGCAAGCTGATCCGTTCCGCAGGCTTTGCCGGTGCAAACGGGGTGTTCCGCTTGTTGCCGGACGGAACAAACCAGCGTGCATTGGCCATAGCCGAACTGCGTGACGGACAAATCTTCGTTGTCAGCCCAGCTCCACGAGGCTTCAGTGGTTCCGGCTCCTGATACATCCCTTCAAGGGGTCGATACCGGGGCGCTGATTTGCGCCCCGGAAGACATTTTCAATACCGATAAAGTCTTTGACGAGCTGACGGCTATGGCCGAACAGACCAAAGACAAACAGGCGCTGCGCAAGATGGTTTCCGGACGGCTTGGCGAGCTGAACCAATCCGCACGCGAACTGATCGCGGAAACCTACCGCCAGAACCCGTTCCAAACCCGCGCCGTGACCCGCTCCTATACCTATCTGACCGACAATCTGGTACAGGCCGCCTTGCATGTGGCAACAACTTTGCTGCATCCGGTGTCCTCCCCGACCGAAGCCGAGCGCATTTGCCTGATGGCAATTGGCGGCTATGGGCGGGGCGAAATGGCCCCGTTTTCCGATGTGGACCTCTTGTTTCTGTCTCCGGGCAAGCTTTCGGACTGGACCGAAAGCGTAGTCGAAAGCATGCTGTATATCCTCTGGGATTTGCGGCTCAAGGTGGGCCATTCCGTGCGCACCATTGATGAATGCATCCGCTTGGGCCGTGAAGACCTGACCATTCGCACCTCCCTGCTCGAAAGCCGGTTTCTGGGCGGCGATATCGATCTGGCAATTGACCTTGAAAACAAGCTCTGGCGCCAGCTGTTCAAAGGCACCGGTCCGGAATTCGTGGCTCTC
>JALWOO010000634.1 GCA_027083485.1 Amylibacter sp.
CATCCCCCCCACCTTGAGGATCGGCAGCAATGCCATGCCCGTAACGATAAACCCCACCCCGCCAAGCCACTGCAAAATGGCGCGCCATAGCAAAATATCATGCGGTGTCGTATCCAGCCCGCTCATAACGGTTGAACCTGTAGTGGTCACCGCAGACATGGATTCAAAAAACGCATCCGAAAATGACAGCGACCACAAATAAAGCGGGAACGCCCCGAAACAGGCCGCCGTAAACCAGACAGAACTGGTGAGCAAAAAGGTGTCACGCAGATGCAGTTCCGGAAAATCCGTGCGGGACGCAAAACACAACATCCCGCCCAAAGCCAAAGTCAACAGGGACGCCAGCAGAAAAACTCCGGATTCATTGGAAAAAACCAGCGCGACCAGCATCATCAACAGCGCCCCGAGGATTAAAATGAATCCATTGATAAAAACGATAAGACGCATTCGGAACGGCCAAGTCACAGGAGAGGAAAAAAAGAGTAATCCTTTACAGTCTATTCACTGGCTAACAGATTGTCACGACAGGAAATTCGTTTCCTTGCAGACATGAAAAAGCCCCGAAAGCCGTTATGGGGGCTTTCGGGGCTAGTCATTATGATCCGCTTAATGGGCCGGCCGGCTGCCGGGATCTTCCTGACCAAGGCGCGCCGTGGAAATGGCGGCGGCATCTTCGGCAACCTGATCCCATTCAATCGCTTCCGGTTCCCGCACAAGGGCGTGTTTCAACACCTCGGGCACGGTTTTCACCGGAATGATGGTCAGACCCTCTTTGACGTTGTCGGGGATTTCAGGCAGGTCTTTTTCGTTGTCCGCCGGGATTAGCACGGTTTTCACTCCGCCGCGCAAGGCCGCCAGCAATTTTTCCTTCAGCCCGCCAATCGGCAGCACATGCCCGCGCAGCGTAACTTCGCCGGTCATGGCGATGTCCTTGTGCACCGGAATGCCGGTCAGCACCGACACGATGGAGGTTACCATACCAACACCGGCAGAAGGGCCATCCTTGGGGGTGGCCCCTTCGGGCACGTGAACGTGAATGTCGATGCGTTCAAACATCGGCGGTTTCACCCCGATTTCCGGCGCGATGGAGCGCACATAGGAGCTTGCGGCATCGATGCTTTCTTTCATCACGTCGCCAAGCTTGCCGGTGGTTTTCATGCGGCCTTTGCCGGGCAATTTCAGAGCCTCGATCGACAGCAAATCCCCGCCAACCGATGTCCAGGCCAGACCGGTAACAACGCCGACCTGATCCTCTTCTTCGGCAAGTCCGAATTTGAACCGCTTCACACCCAGAAAATCACCAATGTTTTCAGCAGTTACCGAGACGCTCTTCACCTTGTCCTTGATGATGCTGGTGACCGCCTTGCGGCACAGTTTCGCCAATTCGCGTTCCAGATTGCGCACGCCGGCCTCGCGGGTATAATAACGCACGATTTCGGTAATGCCTTCATCTTCCAGCGAAAATTCGCCATCCCGCAGGCCATGGCCCTTTTTCTGTTTTTCCAGCAAATGTTGTTTGGCGATCTCGACTTTTTCGTCCTCGGTATAGCCCGAAAGCGAAATAATCTCCATGCGGTCAAGCAACGGCCCCGGCATGTTATAGCTGTTCGCCGTGGTCAGGAACATCACATTGGACAGGTCGTATTCGACCTCCATATAGTGATCGGTGAAGGTGGCGTTTTGTTCCGGGTCCAGAACCTCCAGCATGGCGCTGGCCGGATCTCCGCGGAAATCCTGCCCCATTTTGTCGATTTCATCGAGCAAAATCAGCGGGTTGGTTGTTTTGGCCTTTTTCATTGCCTGAATGATCTTGCCCGGCATGGACCCGATATAGGTCCGCCGATGACCGCGAATTTCGCTCTCATCACGCACGCCGCCCAGCGAAATACGGATAAATTCGCGCCCGGTGGCACGGGCAACCGATTTCCCGAGAGAGGTTTTACCAACGCCCGGAGGCCCGACCAGACACAGGATCGGCCCTTTCAGCTTGGCAGAGCGCGCCTGCACGGCCAGGTATTCAACGATGCGTTCCTTGACCTTTTCCAGACCGTAGTGATCCTTGTCCAGCACCTCCTGGGCGCGGTTCAGATCCTTTTTCACGCGGGATTTCTTGCCCCACGGAATTGACAGCATCCAGTCAAGATAGTTGCGCACAACCGTTGCTTCGGCAGACATGGGCGACATCTGGCGCAGCTTTTTCAGCTCGCCTTCGGCCTTTTCCTTGGCCTCTTTGGACAGCTTGGTTTCCGCGATCCGGGCTTCCAGCTCGGCGAGTTCATCGCTGCCCTGTTCGCCATCGCCCAATTCCTGCTGAATGGCTTTCATTTGCTCATTCAGATAGTATTCGCGCTGGGTGCGCTCCATCTGGTTTTTGACGCGGGATTTGATCTTTTTCTCGACCTTGAGCACGGACATTTCGCCCTGCATCAGCCCGTAAACTTTCTCCAGACGCGCGCCCAGATCCAGCTCTTCCAGCAATTCCTGTTTCTGGTCCACCCGCACATTCAGATGACCCGCCACCGTATCCACCAGCTTGGCAGCACCTTCGGCCTCGGCCACAGCGCTCAGGGCTTCTTCGGGGACGTTTTTGTTCAACTTGGCATAGCGTTCGAAATCACCGGCAACAGAGCGGCTCAGAGCCTCGATCACATCCGGATCATTTTGCGTCTGTTCCAGCACTTCGGCGTTGGCCTCGAAATAATCGGGGTTGTCCAGAAATTCGACAATCCGGACCCGTTCGCGGCCTTCAACCAGAACCTTGACCGTGCCGTCGGGCAGTTTCAGCAGTTGCAGCACGCTGGCCAGAACGCCGGTTTCATAAATGGTTTCTTCGCTCGGCTCGTCTTCGGAAGGATCAATCTGGCTGGAGAGCAAGATTTCCTTGTTTTCCTCCATCACTGCCTCCAGTGCACGCACGGATTTTTCGCGCCCCACAAACAGGGGAACGATCATTTGCGGGAACACCACAACATCGCGCAGAGGCAAAACGGGATAGGATACGCTGCTCGTATCAGTCATGTATTTTCCTTTATCATAGCAAGCGACACCACGCCCCGGTTCGCCCAGCAACGAATGGTCGCTTCTGTTTTCGATCTATAAGTGGTGCCCCAACCGGATTGGTCAAGACAAAACCTTGTCGAATATTCCGGGTATTGTGCCTTGAGCCTGCGCCAAGCGCAAGGTCGGGCATGGAAATAATTGGTTTCCAATTCATTAAACATGCACCGGAATGCGTGGAATGGGGGCGACAGCCTACCGGCAGGCCCGCACCTGATTGCTGATTTGCAGAACTACCTGTTCCAGCAGCGCCGCATCCTCGCATTGGCCCATGACCCGCAGTAACGGCTCGGTGCCCGATTTGCGGATCACCAACCGTCCGCGCTCGCCAAAGACCGCTTCGCCTTCGGCAATCGCCGCGAGGACCTTTGCATCGTTCATCGGGTCTGTTCCGGCGACAAAGTCGATGTTGACCAGCGTTTGCGGCAGCGGTTCAAACACATTGGCCAGCTCGCTTGCCGGTTTGCCACTGCGCACCAGCGCGCCCAGAAACTGCAGGCCCGCCATCAACCCGTCGCCCGTGGTCACATAATCGCGCATCACGATATGGCCGGATTGTTCACCGCCAAGGTTATAACCACCGCGCCGCATTTCCGCGACTACATGGCGATCCCCGACCGGCGTGCGCAGCATGTGCAGCCCGCGCCCCGTCATGTATCTTTCCAGCCCCATATTCGACATCACGGTTGCCACCAGCGTATCATGCGCCAGCGTGCCTTCATCCGCCCATTGCCCGGCAATCAGGCCCATGATCTGGTCACCATCGGCCACATTGCCCTTTTCATCGATCAGCATCACCCGATCCGCATCTCCATCCAGACAGATACCCACATCCGCCCCGTTGGCCACCACCGCCTGCGCCGCCATTTCCGGATGGGTGGAACCGCAGTTTTCATTGATGTTGAACCCGTTTGGCGACACCGCCAGCGGGATGACCTCTGCGCCCAGTTCCCACAGCACGATCGGCGCGGCCTTATACGCCGCCCCGTTGGCGCAATCGACCACCACTTTCAGCCCTTCCAGAATCCGGCGCCGCGGAAAGGCGGTCTTGGCGAATTCCATATAGCGCCCAAGCGCATCGTCGATCCGGGTGGCCTCACCGATTTCCTCGGGCGGGGCCAGCGGGATTTGCTCCTGCAAGGCAAGGGCTTCGATTTCATCCTCGACCTCATCCGATAGTTTATAGCCATCCGGCCCGAAAAACTTGATCCCGTTGTCGTGATAAGGGTTATGCGAGGCCGAAATCATCACCCCCACATCGGC